>SEEY01000589.1 GCA_004211235.1 Rubrivivax sp. | reverse complement strand
GATGAGCATGTTCTACATCGGCGGCGAACTGGCACAGAGCCGCCTGGGCCTGCCCAAGGCATTGACGAGCGTGTTCCAGGGCCTGCTACTGTTCACGCTGCTGGCCTGCGACCACGGGTTGCAATACCGCATGCGCTGGGTCGCGGCCGCCAAGGAAAAAGCCAAGGCGCGCGCGGGGGTGCCCGCATGAACGAGATCGCGCTCTTGATCGCCGCCACGCTGAGCGCGGGTACGGTGCTCGCAATTGCCGGGTTGGGCCTGTTGATCAACGAGCGCGCGGGCATCGTCAATCTCGGCGCCGAGGGCCTGATGCTGGTGGCCGCCATCGCTGGCTTCGCCACCGGCGTGCACACGGGGTCTGACGTGCTGGGCTTTCTCGCCGGCATGGCCGCGGGCGCGGTGATGTCGCTGTTCTTCGGCCTGCTGGTGATCTGGCTGAACACCAACCAGTACGCCACCGGTCTGGCACTCAGCCTGTTCGGCGCCGGCTTCTCGGCCTTCGTCGGCATCGAGTACACGCAGCAGCGGCTCACGGCGCGCGAGCAGTGGGCCGTGCCCTTCCTGTCCGACCTGCCGGTGGTCGGCAAGGCGCTGTTCGCGCATCACCCGATGGTCTATGTCGCGATGGCGCTGGTCGTGGCGTTGCATGTCTTCCTCTACCGCAGCCGCGCCGGGCTGGTGCTGCGCGCGGTGGGCGAGTCGCCCGAGTCCGCTCATGCGCTGGGTTATCCGGTGCGCAGGATCCGCCTCGCCGCCGTGGCCACGGGCGGTGCGCTGTGCGGCCTGGCGGGCGCCTACCTGTCGCTGATCTACACGCCGCTGTGGGTGGAAGGCATGGTGGCTGGCAAGGGCTGGATCGCGCTGGCGCTGACCACCTTCGCCACCTGGCGGCCGGCGCGCGTGCTGCTCGGCGCCTACCTGTTCGGCGGCGTGACGATGCTGCAGTTCCACCTGCAGAGCGAAGGCATCGACATCCCGACGCACTGGCTCAGCATGCTGCCCTACCTTGCCACCATCGCCGTGCTGGTGCTGATCTCGCGCAACCCGGCCTGGATCAAGGCCAACATGCCCGCGTCGCTCGGCAAGCCGTTCAAGCCGGGCCATTGAATCCTTCCCCACCGCTGACCCCTCAGGAGACCGCATGACTTCCCTTGCCACCCGCCGGACCTTCGCGCTCGCCGCGCTGGCTGCCGCCGCCGCGCTCGCCGCCTGCTCCAAGAAGGAAGAGGCTCCTGCCGCCGCGCCGGCCGCCTCGGCCGCGGCCAAGCCCGAGCCGCTGAAGATCGCCTTCGCCTACGTCGGCCCGGTCGGTGACGGTGGCTGGACCTTTGCGCACGACAACGCCCGCAAGGCGCTGGAGAAGGAGTTCGGCGACAAGATCGTCACCAGCTTCGTCGAGAAGGTGCCCGAGGCGGCTGACGCAGAGCGCGTCTTCAACGACCTCGTCGGCCAGGGCAACAAGCTGGTCTTCGGCACCACCTTCGGCTACATGGAGCCCATGCTCAAGGTGGCCGCCGAGCACAAAGACGTCAAGTTTGAGCACGCCACCGGCTACAAGACCGCCGAGAACCTGCGCACCTACGACAGCCGCACGTATGAAGGCGCCTATCTGGCCGGCGTCATCGCCGGCTCGATGACCAAGACCAACACCATCGGCGTGGTGGGTTCCATCCCCATCCCCGAGGTCATCCGCAACATCAACAGCTTCACGCTGGGCGCGCAGAGCGTGAACCCGAAGATCAAGACCAAGGTGGTCTGGGTCAACGAGTGGTTCGATCCGCCGAAGGAAACCGAAGCTGCGGTCGCCCTCATCAACGGCGGCGCCGACGTGCTGATGCAGAACACCGACTCCGCCGCCGTGCTGAAGACGGCCGAGGAAAAGGGCAAGCGCGCCTTCGGCTGGGATTCCGACATGAAGGCCTACGGCCCCAAGGCGCATCTGGGCTCTGCCGTCATCAACTGGGCGCCGTACTACATCAAGGCCACCAAGGACGCGCTGGACGGCACCTGGGCCACCGGCAAGTCCTGGTGGGGCGTGAAGGAAGGCACCATCGACATGGTCTCCATCGCCGACGACGTGCCGGCCGAGACCAAGGCCAAGGTCGAGCAGGTCAAGGCCGGGCTGAAGGACGGCAGCTTCTCGATCTGGAAGGGGCCCATCGTCGACAACACCGGCAAGGAAGTCCTGGCCAAGGACGCCACGGCGGACGACGCCTTCCTGGGCGGCGTGAAGTTCTTCGTGAAGGGCGTCGAGGGCAAGGTGCCTGGCGCCAAGTGACGCGCTTCAGGGGTGGGCATGCCCTGACGCATCGCCCGCCCTGCAGCTTCCGATCGCCGACGTTTCCCGCATCCGGCCCGCATGAGTTGCCCCGTCGCCTCAGCCTTCAGCCATCCGGTGGCCGCAGCGTCGGAACTGGGCGCTGCCCAGCCGCTGGCCGCCCGGCTGTTGGGCCAGGACTGGGTGCTCTGGCGTGATGCCGAGGGCCGTGCGCAGGCCGCGCACGATCGCTGCCCGCACCGGGGCACACGGCTGTCGCTGGGTCGGGTCTGCGAGGGCGATCTGCAATGCCCCTATCACGGCTGGCGCTTCGGCAGCGACGGCCGCTGCACCCGCATCCCCGCGCAACCCGGCTTCCAGCCGCCCACGAGCCACGGCCTGGGCAGCGTGCGAACGCTGGTCGAGGCCCACGGCCTGTTGTGGCTGCGCCCGGATGGCGGCGCGCCGAACTTGCCGCGCCTGCCCGACTCCGCCCCGCTGCTGCGCCAACTGACGTCCGAGGCCTACGACGTGGCCACGAGCGCGCCGCGCGTCGTCGAGAACTTCCTCGACATGGCGCACTTCGGCTTCGTCCACGAGGGCTGGCTGGGGGATGCCGAGCATCCGGAGGTGCCGCCCTACGAGGCCAGCGCCTCGGCCGAGGACGGCGTGACCGCCCGCGGCTGCCAGGCCCGGCAGCCGCGCAGCACGCTCAGCGCCGCGGGCGGCTGCT
>SEEY01000588.1 GCA_004211235.1 Rubrivivax sp. | reverse complement strand
GTCATTGCGCTTCGCCTCGGGCACGCCTTTGGCGACGAGCACCGCCTCAATGGCGGACACCACGGCCTTGCGGCTGCCGCCGCCACGCGCAGATGCCTTTTCGCCGGCCGGTGCAGCAGAACCCTTCGGCTCCAGCGTCGGCTCGATGCGGTTGATCTGGCGGGCCTGTTGCTCGCGTCGCAGCACGTCGCGGTCCGCCGCGTTGGGTTCGTAGCCGATCGCCTTCACGCCTCGCACGGACGCCTCCAGCCACACGAGCCGGCGGAAGTCTTCATTGCCCGACACGCGCAGAGCCTTCCAGTTGCGGGTCTGGGCGACATCGACCATGGATCGTGCAACGGACGGGCTGTTGGTGTCGGTCGAGAGTTTGAAAGTCGACTCCGTGAAGGCGACCCGTGAGCTGTCGCCGCGGAAGCGGTACTCGGTGTGGCCGATACGGACCTCGCCGATGGTCACCGGCGCGTTCTTGATGATGTACCGGTCCTTGAGCTCGGTCTGCAGCCGGGTCACAAGGGCTGCGCGCTCAGCGTCGGACTCGATCTTCGCGAGGACTTTGGCGCCTGGTGGTTCAGCCATCGGCGCCATGTCGTGAACCTGCTTCGCCTTTGCGGCGGGCGGATCTGGCAGATCGCCCTTGGCTGGGCCGAGGTCCAGCGGACGCTCGGCGCGCTGCGGCAGCGGTTCGCCGCGCTGCCACTGCGTCCCGACTTTCATGACAGGCGTGCGTTGGCCGTCCTCCGAGATGGCGGTGAATCGCGTCGCACCGAGCTGGGTGGCCTTGGCGACGACGTCGTCCAGCGCCTTTGCACGGTAGGTCACATCCGCAAACGGGTCACGCAGCTCGAACCGCTCACCCTGGACATCGAGCGGCGTCTGGAACTTGTCCTTGGCGACTGCGGCGCGGTTAGCGGGCTCGACCGTTCCGCCGCTCGGCGGCTTCGGAGAGGCAGGGAGGGAAGTGTCTGCAGCCATGATGATCTCCAACAGATGTTCATTGACCGTGGCCAAGTGCGACGGGGAGCGCGCGGTACAGCTCGATCTCGACGCGCCGGTTCAGGGCTTGGCCGCTGGGGCTGGCGTTGTCCGCCACGTGGTCACCTAACGGCTGGTACGTGGCTCGAATGCGGGAGGCGTCAATGCCGGCGGCGACCAGGTAGTCACGCACGGCGTTGGCCCGCTCCCGCGCGATGCGGCTTTCGGCGAGAGATTCGGTCGGTCCGTCGGTGCGGCCACGGAGCATGATCAGCGGCGCCGACCTGGCCTGTGCGATTAACGCCTTCTCCGCGTCGGTTGGGATGTCGACACGGGCGCTGCCGTAGCCGAAGCGGACCGTGAACAGGGCGTTGCCCTGTGCAGCGGGCGGGTCTGGCGCTTTCAGATCCGCAAGCGCCTGCTGGCGCGCGGCGATGCTGGCCAGCGTCGCCGAGGTGGCATCCGCCAGCCGCGTCGATTCGGTGGCGAGCAGCCGGGTGTTCTGCAGGTCGTTCTCGCACACCTGCAGCTCGACCGCCATGGCCGAGTTCACGGGCCGTCTGTTGGCCTCGTCAACGGACGGTGGCTTGGGTGGTGAGCTGCAGGACGTCAGCAGTGCCAGGCTGGTCAGGAACGGGCTGAGGAGGGTTGCGGTGCGCATGGCGGCGCTCCTTTCAAATGTCGATGCACTCGGTGGACGGGACGAGCGGGTGGCCGTCTCGTTCTGGGTGCTCGAACAGCACGCCGTCGTCATCCGCCATCGGTTCGATGTCGCCGCCACCGGTCGACGAACCGCCGGCGGTGAAAAAATTGAGCAGGGTCTCGGCCAGGTGATCGGCCGGGCCGTCGAAGTCGTCGGGGAGCTGCGCCATGTCATGCGCCAAGCTTTGAATGTCGATGCTTTCCCCATCCGGCAGGTCATCGTTGGCGTAGCGCCAGCGCCCTTGCACGCGGGCCAGGTGCAAGTCCATGTCCATGCGAGGCACCTCGGGTGCTGGCTTCAGCCGCGCCCTGAACGCCTTGTCATCGAAGTAGCGGATCTTTTCGCCGAGGATGGGCTTGCAGTTCTCCAGCACCAGGACCAGACGATCGCTGCCCAGGGCCTTCATCTCCTGCGGCAGCAGCAGCGCGCGGCGCTGCTCGCTTTCGTTGCGGCTGATGGAGCTGTGGCCATGGTTGCTGAAGGACCGGCTGCGGCCACGCGAGGTCGCCCGTTCGGTGTACTGGCCGAGCATGGCGCTGTACTCATCAGCGTCCCGCTGCTCGCGCGGCGCGTACAGGATCTGCAGACCGTGGTTCGTCGCGAATGTCCGGGCTTCCTTCTCGCCGTAGACGGCGTCGAGCTGGGACATCGCCTGGATGATGGTCAGCAGGCGCAGGTTGTAGCCGGCCAGGAAGGCGGCCGCCGTGGAGATGATGCTCACGCGGCCCATCGCCGTGAACTCGTCATTGACCAGCAGGCACTGGTACCTGAGCGTCGGATCCTGTTCGGGCAGGTGCTGGGTGTTCAGGCTGACGAGCTGCGAGAAGAAGAGGCTCAGCAGCGGCTTGGCGCTGGCCATGCGGTGCGGCGGGATACGCACGTAGACCGTCATGCGGCGACGCCGCACGTCGGCCAGATGGAAATCGTCGGCGCTGGTCGCGGCATCGACGATGGGGTCGGCAAAGATCGTCAGCGGTGCGTTGAAGGTGGCGACGATGCTCGATAGCGTGTTGTCCGAGGTCGACAACAGGCGGCGCAGTGCGTCGGTGCACTCCAGCGACAGTGGTTTTCCTTGCTCGCTGCGCTCGTTCATCAGCTGGGTGAAGTGCGCGCTCAGCGGCTGGCCCTTGCCCGAGGATTGCCGGAGCATCTCGCCGACGGTGCGGGGCAGGGCAGGGGACTCCAGCAACAGCAGGCCCAGCCCGAGGAACAGGTTGCGGGCCTGGTCGTTGAAGAACGCCTCCGACGACGTACCACTGGTGTCGTTGGGGAAGAAGACCTGGCCGATCGCCAGCAAGTCACTGACGCGGTGCAGCTCGT
>SEEY01000587.1 GCA_004211235.1 Rubrivivax sp. | reverse complement strand
GCGACGGTGTTGTTCTGGATCTCCATCAGGCCCAGCGCATCGGCATCGATGGCACTGATGGCGGCCACGATCTTGGCCTGCTGGCGCGTGAATTCGGCGAGGCTGTTGGCGCCCCGGCAGCTGCTGGATGCGCTCTCGCCGGTGACACAGGTCTGGCCGCTGCCGCCGTCAGCCGTCTGGCCGTTGGTGAAGGTGGTGAAGTAGTTCAGCACGTTGAAACTTGCCAGCTTCACGTTGCCGCCCACCGCGGGCGGCGTGGCCGTGCGCGGGTTGGTGATGGCGTACTGCAGCGCCGCGTTGTTCTGCGGCAGGATGCGGTAGGCACCCGGGCCCGACGTGACGGTGGTCGTGGGGCCGAAGTCGATGACGCCGGTGATGGCCGCCAGCGTGTCGCCGCCGCGCAGCGCGCCGTTGGGGCCGGTGAAGGGCGTCGGGTCGACGTTCTGCAGGGAGCTGCCGTCCTCCAGCACGATCATGCGGGCGGCGTTGTCCGCGGCCAGGGCCTGGGCCTGCGCGGAGCCGGGCCGGTACTTGTTGGTAGGCGTCTCCAGCCGGCCGCCGGCGGAGAGCGTCAGCTGGCCGTAGCGGGCCTGGAAATAGTTCTGGCCCACGGTCAGCGGGCCAGCCACCGTGACGAGCATGCCCTCGTAGCGCTCCAGGCCGCCGGCGGCCGGCAGCGTGACGGGCGTGGGGGCGATGCTGTAGCCGGAGTTCAGCACGCTGATCGCGCTCGGGTTGGTCAGCTCGGTGACGGTGCTGCCGCCGGTGGAGAACTCGGCCACGGTGCCGGTGACGCGCACCAGCTGGCCGGCCGCCACGGTGGGCGCCGCGCCGGTGAAGACGAAGATGCCGTCGGACGTGGCGGGGTTGTTGTCGCCCACCAGGGACTGCATGAAGAAGCCGGTGTTCGTGAACGCGGTCACCACGCCTTCGGTCACGACGGTCTGGTTCACGAACGCGCTGCTGGCGCCGCTGCCCTGGATCTCGTAGATCTGCTTGGCGGCCGCCGGCGCCGGGGCGGGGCCGGGCGCGCCGGCGCAGGGCGCGAGCGGGCTGGCGCTGTTGCGCGGCAGCGGCGGAGCGGAGGTGAAGCCGGTGCCGCAGCCGTTGGCGTCGCGCTGCGCGGACGTCGTGTTGCTCAGCGAGTAGGCATACAGGTCGGCCGCTGCGGGGCTGGCGCCGGACAGCGCCGTGACCGAGCTGGACAGGGCCACCTTGCCGCCGGTGCCGCTCATGGCGATGGGCGGATTTGGCGTGCCGGTGACGGTCACGACGTCCGGCGCCGGCAGGTCGGTCGTGCCGCCTGCGCCGGCGGCTTCCTGCACCAGCAGGTATTGGCCCGGTTGCAGGCTCAGGGCAGGCAGCCTGGTGACCTGCCACGTCGTGCCGGACGCCGAGGCGTACTGCACCGACCAGCCGCTGATGTCCACCGGCGCGCTGCCGTTGTTGAACAGCTCGATGAAGTCGTTCTTCAACGTGGCACCACTGTTGCCACCGCCGCCGTAGACCTGGCTGATGACAACGGCTGCCGACGCGTTGAGTGCCAGGGGCGCAGCGAAAGCTGCGGCGATGAGGGATACCAAGGGTCGAAGTTTCATGACTGGGTAGTAAGAATTGGCCGAAACGGGGCGCATCCTATTGAGGCTTCGTGACGATTTGATCCACCACGTTCTTGGGGGGCCTCGGGCCTTGCCTGCCAGACGATGCCGCATGCACTGCTTTTGCTCGGGGTTCTCACTTATTTCGCCGGGCTGCTGGTGCTGGCGCGGTGCGTGTCGCACGGTTCTGGCGCCGAGGGTTTCTATGTGGGGGGCAGGGAAAGTCCCTGGCCGGTCGTCGCCTTCGGAATGATCGGGACGTCGCTTTCCGGCGTCACTTTCATCAGCGTGCCGGGCTCGGTGGCGGCCAACGGCTTCACCTACCTGCAGATCGTCATCGGTCAGCTGGCCGGTTATGCCGTCATCGCTCTTGTGCTGCTGCCCGCCTATCACCGGCTGCAGCTGGCGTCGATCTACGGTCTGCTGGGTGAGCGGTTAGGCCCGGCGGCGCAGCGGCTCGGTTCCGCCTACTTCGTGCTGAGCCGCACGCTGGGCGCCACGGCCCGGCTCTACCTCGTGGTGGCCGTGCTGCACACGCTGATCCTGCAGCCGCTGGGCGTGCCCTTCTCCGTCGGTGCGGCTGTCGTGCTCGCGATGATCCTGCTCTACACGGTGGAGGGCGGCGTGAAGGCGCTGGTCTGGACGGACACGTTGCAGACGGCCGGCATGCTGACGGGCCTCATCGTCTGCGTCGTGCTGCTGTGGCGCCCGGATGCGCTGGCGCAGCTCGACGCGGCCGGCCTGAGCCGGGTGTGGGTGGGCGACCCGCTGAGCCGCGACTTCTCCGTCAAGGCGCTGCTGGCCGGCATGTTCATCGCCATCGCGATGACGGGGCTGGACCAGGAAATGATGCAGAAGAGCCTGTCGGTCGCGAAGCTGCGCGACGCGCAGAAGAACCTGCTGGTGCTGGCCGTGCTGATGCTCGTCGTCGTTGCTGCCTTCCTGCTGCTGGGCGGGCTGCTGACGCTGTTCGCGCAGGAGCACGGCCTGGCGGTCAAGGGCGATGCGCTGTTCCCGACCGTGGTCATGCAAACCCTGCCGGCCTGGGTGCAGGTCGTCTTCGTGCTGGCGCTGGTGTCGGCGCTGCTGCCCAGTGCGGACGGGGCGCTGACGGCCTTGACGGCGAGCACCTGCCTGGATCTGCTGCGCGTTCCGCGTGAGGACGTGAAGACACGGCGGCGCGTTCACTTGGGCTTCGCGCTGCTGTTCCTCGTGCTCGTGCTCGGCTTCAAGGCGCTGGACAGCACGAGCATGGTCTTCCTCATCCTCAAGCTCGCCGGCTACACCTATGGGCCGCTGCTGGGGCTGTTCGCGTTTTCGCTATTCACGCCGAGGGCGGTGTCGGCGCGGGCGCTGGTGGCTGTCTGTGTGGCGGCGCCGCTGCTGTGCGCAGTGCTGGAT
>SEEY01000586.1 GCA_004211235.1 Rubrivivax sp. | reverse complement strand
ACCGGCAGCGACTCGACCTACTACTACGGCAACGCCAACGGCACCGACGCGCTGCTGCGCAACGTCCGCATCGCAGCGCTGTGGGACGACCTCGACACCGGCCCCACCGACAAGGACATCTTCGTCAGCCAGACGGCCACCAGCATCACCATCCGCTGGGCCGCCAAGCTGCAGGGCACCAACACCGACGTCAATGCGGCGTTGACGCTGTTTGCCGACGGCAAGGTGCGCTTCGACTACGGCGCCGGCAACACCGGCCTCACGCCCACCGTCGGCCTGTCGGCCGGCAACGGCGTCAGCTACGTGCTCGCAAGCTATGACGGCCAGGCCAACCTCGCCAGCGCCAGCTCGCTGCTGTGGACACCCACGCCCGGCCTCGTCTACTACGACATCGGCGCCTACGAGTTCCAGGGCGCGTCCGGCGACACCACCGGCCCGAAGGTCACGCACATCTCTCAGCTGCCGGCCAACGGCGGCACGACGGCGCTGGCCTTCTCGGCGGTGCAGATCGACTTCGACGAAGCGCTCAACGGCGTGTCCGCGCGCAGCCCGGCCAACTACGAGTTGCGCGCCGCGGGCGCCGACGGCCAGTTCGACACCGGCGACGACGTCATCGCCAAGCTGACGCCGTTCTACTCCTTCCCCGAAACCAGCCTGACGCTGAACTTCGGCGGCGTGCTGGCCGAGGGCAAGTACCGCCTGACGCTGTCCGGCACCAAGGCCATCTTCGACACCGCCGGCAACCCGCTGGACGGCGACGCCAACGGCACCGCCGGGGGCGACTACGTCCGCACCTTCACCATCGACCGCAGCACCAACCACGCACCGGTGGCCACGCCCGCCACCGTCAGCGTGGCCGAGAACGGCAGCATCGTCATCACGCTGGCCGCCACCGACGCCGACGGCGACGCGCTGACCTACGCCATCCCGACCGACGTGCAGCACGGCACGCTGTCCGCCATCGATCCGGTCACGCACAAGCTGACCTACACGCCCAACGCCAACTACAGCGGCCCGGACAGCTTCGTCTTCAAGGTGGACGACGGCAAGACCGGCGTGTCCAGCGCCACCGTCACGCTCAGCGTCACGCCTACCAACACCGCCCCGTTGGTGCAGGACCAGTCCGGCAACGTCAACGAGAGCGGCAGCCTCAACCTGCTGCTCGCCGCGACCGACAACGAGACCGCGCGCGCCAACCTCACGTTCGAACTCGTCACCGGCCCGGCCCACGGCACGCTGACGCAAGGCGCCGGTGGCGCATGGGTCTACACCGCCACGGCCGGCTACACCGGCGCGGACAGCTTCACCTGGCGCGCCAAGGACCGCGGCGATCCGGACGGCAGTCTCGGCAATGCGGCCACCTCGGCCACGGCCACCTTCACGCTCAACATCGTCAACGTCAACGACGCCCCGGTCATCACGCCCGTGGCCGACCAGCAGGTCGACGAAGGCAGCCAGATCCAGGTCCAGCTCACCGCCACCGACCCCGACGGCCCGGGCAAGACCTGGTCTCTGCTGGCCGGCCCCGCCGGCGCCACGCTGGACGCCGCCACCGGCTTGTTCAAGTGGACCCCGGCCGACGGCGCCGCGAGCGTCGACATCCTCGTGCGCGTCAGCGACGGCGGCACGCCCGATCGCAGCGCCGACCTGGCGTTCAAGATCCTGGTCGCCAATGTCGCGCCCAAGCTCAACTTCGCCACGCCCAATGCCGGCAACGGTGTCGCCGGGCAGGCCTACACCTTCACCTACACGGTGACGGACCCTGGCACCGACACCATCACCTCGCTCTTCGTCGACTGGGGCGACGGCAACACGCAGACCATTGCCGGCAACCCGGGCAGCCTCAGCCACGTCTTCGCGGGTGTCGACGGCAGCTACCTCGTCAAGGTCACGCCGACCGACGAGGACGGCAGCCACGCCGCCAGCACGCTGACACTGCACATGGAAGCCGACGACCCCCCGGTGGCCGCCGGCCAGACCGTGCAGGTCGACGAGGACTCGCCCAAGGCCATCACCCTGGTGGGCACCGACCCTGAGGGCGGCGCGCTGACCTACGCCCTGGTCAGCGGCCCGTCGCACGGCACGCTGGGTACGGTCAACGCCAGCACCGGTGCCGTCACCTACACGCCCGGCGCCGACTACAACGGCGTCGACAGCTTCGTCTTCAAGGTCACCGACCCGGGCGGCAAGACCGGCACCGCGACGATCAACCTCGTCGTCAACCCGGTCAACGACAAGGCCGTCATCGCGGCCATCGCGCAGCAGACGCTGAACGAAGGCCAGGCACTCAGCCTGACCGCCACGGCCACCGATATCGACGGCCCCGGCCCCATCACCTGGTCGCTGCTGAACGGCCCGGCCGGTGCCGCCATCGGCGCCAGCTCCGGCCTCATCACCTGGACGGCCACCGACGGCGAGGCCACCTACGCCTTCACCATCCAGGCCAACGACGGTGCGGGCGGCCTTTCATCGGCCAGCTTCAACGTGCTCGTGCACGACGTCGCGCCGACGCTGACCGCCAGCGGCAACGCCACGGCCGGCGCCGGCCAGGCCTATACGCTGAACCTCGCCGCCAGCGACCCCGGCCAGGACACCTTGACCGGCTGGACGATCAACTGGGGCGATGGCAAGAGCAGCAGCGTCGCCGGCAACGCCGCCAGCGCCAGCCACGTCTACACAGCCGTCGGCAGCTTCACCATCAAGGCCTCGGCCTCCAACGAAGACGGCACTTTCGCGGCGCCGGGCGTGCCCGTCACCGTCGAGCAGACCAGCCACGCGCCCGCCGCGCAGGACGACAGCTACAGCGTCCACGCCGGCCAGGTGCTCACCATCACCGCACCTGGCGTCCTGACCAACGACAGCGACGCCGATGGCGACACGCTCACCGTCAGCGCCATCGACACGACCGGCCTGAACGGTACGGCCACGGTCGATGCCAACGGCAAGCTGGTCTTCACGCCGACCGCCGGCTTCGTCGGCAACACGCAGTTCGGCTACACGCTCAAGGAC
>SEEY01000035.1 GCA_004211235.1 Rubrivivax sp. | reverse complement strand
ATCGCGGTTGGACGATCAAATTGGTTGTTCGCCGGCAGCCTGCGGGCGGGCAAACGGGCAGCGGCAATCATGAGCCTGCTGCACTCCGCCCGCATCAACGGGCACGACCCGTACGCCTACTTCAAGGACGTGCTCGACCGCTTGCCCACTCACCCGGCAAGCCGGACCGACGAGCTGCTGCTGGACCGCTGGTCACCGCCAAGCTGAGATCGCGCCGTCGCCTGCAAGCCGATTCCCATCCCCTGTTGCAGGTGATGGGGAATGTCGGCTCTCACCCGGGATACATGCTGTACCCGGCACACGGCCCCGTACGCACCGATTCCCATCTCTTGGTAAATGGGGATGGGAATCGGTGCTGCCGTCGGCATACGCCTTCACGATGTGTTCGGCGAATCCCCAGGGAAGGCCGTAGATACTTGAGCCCTATGACGCCAACGGACCCTATTGAGGACATTGCCTACACCGTCATCATCGTGAGCTGCCAAACGCCTGACTGTCTAAACCTGTTTGAACCATCGTTGGCAGAACCGTTCACCGATCCGATCGATCAGTGGGCGGCTGAGATAGCCGTCCGAGCCAGAAAGGCTGGATGGACCGCCGGCTCCGACGGCCGCGTCCACTGCCCAACGCATAGCGAGCTCAAGCCGGAAGATCACGGCCAGCACTGAGGCAATTCGCTACCGACTGGTCAATTAACTTGGTTCGACGAGTAGTCAAGGTGGCGTGACCGGACGCTTACCCGGTTTCAGCGCTGCCTGGGTGGCCAGCCAGCGCAGCGCGATACCCACGCGTGCAAGCGCCGTCTCGGCGTCGACGAGCGAGAAGGTGCGTGGTTGGCCGTCGTAGGCGGACGGATATTCGAAGCGGCCCTCGCATGCGTAGCGCTGGAGCTGGAGCAGGTCCTCGCTTTCCCAGTTGCCCGAGCCGTGGGCGAAAGTGTTGAGGAACTTCTTGACGGGAGGAATGTTGCTGGAGATCCCCGGCCTCGTGCATTTCGCCATCATCGCCAGCAATCAAGCAATCCCGGGAAGGAGCGCGGCAATTGCCATCCTGCCGGCAGCTTGGTCCTCGCCATTTCGACGCCTACGCGCACAGTTCCAGAGCGTCTCGAATGCTTGCTCCAAACAAGGTCGGGCCGCCGCCTGAGGCTATTTCAATATCGAAGTCGGGCCCCATGCCTTCAAAGTAGTCGGCTTTGACGCGCCGCATTGGCGAAACGTTCGTCAGGCCCGTGTTGCGCGCGCGGGTCAATGAAACGGCGTGGGCAGTGTTCAGCATGGCGGCCGGATTCCTGAATCCGCAGCGGGCGCTCAGGTCGTTCATGTAGGCCTGATGGAAAGCCATGCCTTCGTCCCGCTCCAATGCATGAAGCCGTCCCGACAGGTAGTCAATCATCATGTGCCGACTGGCATCGAGCATTCGGAGTGCGGCCTCGCCAACTACGGCATCACTTGCGTCGCCAGGTATCTCGATCATCAGCGCTTGGTTGCCGGCGTATCCAATGTAGGGGGTCCGGCTGCTCAGCAAAAGCACGTTTCGGACCGAAAGCAGGCTGCCATGGTCGCTGCCTCGATGGAGGTCAAAAGTCTCGCGTAACGCGGCCGCGTAGGCCGTGAGCTCCTCGCCGCCCAGGGACACCTTCGCGAGTTCGGCAGCAGAAAACCTTTCAAAGGCCTCCTGGAGTTGACCGTCGGAAATTGTCATTGCTTATCGAACCACGGTAACGATGATTCAATGTTCAAGGTCTTGGCGTACTCAATGGCCTGGTTGACCTGCACCCCATAGCTCAGCCTTGGTGCCGGGTCGGCCCGGAACGCGGGCGCAGCCGCGCCGCCGAACAGTTCTCAGAGCTTGCGAATGAACTTCATGGTGAAGCTGTGCCGCGCCCGCATTGCCAGATGTGCTCAGAGGTCCTTGGCATCACAAACATCGCCGAGCTCAAACGTCAGCGAACTCCTCGCGCAGCCGTCGTACGACGCCGTCCAGCGTGTCCTCGCTGTACACCGGCGTCAACGGCGGCAACTGCCCCAGGGGTGTGCGGGTCAGCGGGTGTGCCAGCGCTTCTGCCGACGGAGTGTCCAGGCCGGCCATTTCTCGCAGCCTGAGCACCACGAGCACCTCGTAAGGAAAGTACCAGTCACTGTCAAAAGGCAAGTCAAACGCCGGGCCATTGCGCTTGGAGCGCACGCTCTGGTGGGTGTGCCGGTCGAGCGCCGCCAGCAGCGCTTCGGTCAAGCCAGACGGATCGTCGGCTCTCCATTGCTTGCGCAGGTATTCGTAGATCGGCTCGTCCTGGGCGAATGCCGGATTGACAGGCAAATCCAGCCCGAAATGAGACGACAGCAAGCCAAGCACGAAGAATTGAGTTCGCGGATGCGAAGTGTCGTCGGCATCGAAGTACCCGCCGTTTCCCAGCGCAGTCAAGATCCATCTATTCATCGCCTCGGCCCAGTCGTTCCAGCCCATCAGGAACACATGAGCAAGACTGGACACTGCTGAGCGCAAGCGCAGAAACGGCAGGTATTGCGGCCGCTTGCCCGCACGAAAATCCTGTAAGCGGAAGGTGTCGAAGCGATGTGCCGCACGTAGCCCCCAGTACTCATACGCCGCGCTGCGCTGCAAGAGGCCGTTGAAGCCGTTTTCCCCTTTCATGCAGGCCTGGATGGCATGCCAGCGCAGTGAGAGCCCAACCCGCGTCAGGTCGCTCTCCGCGTCCGCCAGCGAATAGGTCCACAGGGTGCCATCGGGCCCGGAATATTTGAACCCGCCCTCAGCGGCGTATCGCTTGAGCCTGGCGAGGTCTTCCGTTTCCCAGTCGGGGATGCCGAGTACGTACCCCTTCAAGAACTTGCTGATGCCAGGAAATTTGGTAGCGGGTCCCGGCCGGCAGAAGGTTGTTGTCGCGGTCATCGTCTCGTCAAATCCAATCGAACAGTTCCAGGATCGGCGTGCCTGTCGTCTTAGGCGCTGGAATGCTCACCTGCATGACCTTGTTCTCCAGCTTGTAGCCGCCCTTGTTGAGCAGATCGTAAATGTCCTGGGCGTACTTCCTGTCGGCGGCCGAGATGGCTTTGCCCGAAATGGTGCCCAGCTGGCTGGCTTCGTTTATCCAGTCGTTGAACCTGGTGGTGGGGTTCCCGGTAGGCCAGCCAGGCTTGCCCGTTTGGCTGGACTTGACCTCAACGTGCTCGATCGTCTTGGTCGCCGGGTTGATACGGATCAGATCGGGGCCGTTGCCGGAGCCGTTGTGAATGCCGCGGTACTTGCCGCCTGTCAACGCTTCAAGCACCTGGGCCGCGAGTTGTTCCCCCAGCTTGCCGTCATTCCTGGTTGCGATGTTGCTCAGCTTGGGGCCGAACAACTGCTTGCCCTTCAAGCTGTTCAGCGAGACAGGCGGTGGCACCGGCGGCGGCTTGGTGGCCGCCGGCGGGTTCGGCACCTTGCCGGCGGGCCGCTTCTTCAGCAATTGCTTGAGCAGCTTGGCCAGCTTGGGCGCGCCGGCCGCGGCGGCGCCTGAGCCGATGTTGACGGTGGCGCTGCCCAGGCCCTTGGCCAGCACGTCCGCTGCGGCGTCCAGGTCGCTCAGGCACTTGGCCTTGTAGACCTTGATCGACGTCTGCACCAGCGTGTCGAGTGTGTCGACGATGGCCGAGCCGAGCAGGAAGTAGCCGACGCCGGCAAGCAGCAAATCGGCCGCCCAGCCCACCGGTGTGGCCTGCGCCACGGCCCAGACCGCAAAGATGCCCGCGGTGGTGGCCAGTGCCGTGGGGCTGACCATCTCCAGCAACGCATTGCCGACCTCGCCTGGGTACTTCTCGGCGGCCTTCTCGAAGACGTACTTCACTTTGTCGGCGAAGTCGGCATTCGGCACGTCCTTGTCGGTCGTGATCGGCGCCAGCCCTAAAGGGTCCTGCATCGAGTGCGGCCGGTTCAACGCGAAGGCGTATAGATCCGGCCCGACGGACAGGCCCAGCGGATCGGGCGACAGGTAGCGGCCGGCCTGCGCGTCGTAGTAGCGGTGGGTGTTGTAGTGCAGCCCCGTCTCGGGGTCGTGGTACTGGTTGGAGCCGCGCAGGTTGAACTCGACGTTGCCGAGCGATGCGCCCTGTGCCGGCGACGCGGCGAGGTAGTCGGCCACCTCGGCCTGCCAGACGACACGGCGCGACGCATCGGTCAGCGCGACCGGGGCGTCGCGGTGGTCGGTGTGCACATGCAGCACCTGCTGCTGCGTCAGCAGGGCGACGGGCTTGTCGTTGATCCAGACGTACTGGCGCTGCACCGTGCCGGTGGCATCGGCCTCGGCCACGAGCTGGCTGCCGTCGTGGAAGAAATAGGTCGTGCGGGCGGCCTGGCTGCCGGCCTGCGCCGTGACCTTGGCGATGCGCTGGCCGAACAGGTTGTAGCGGTAGCGGGCCACGGGCTGCAGCGCTGCGGCCCCGGTGTCGCGCTGCACCTCGACGAGGCGGTTCAGGCTGTCGTAGCTCAGCCGGAGGTCACCGCGCGTGATCTGGCGGCCGAGGTCGTCGAACAGCTCCTGCGCGGCAGGGCCGGTGCCGGTCGTTGCCGGCAGGCCGGGCTGAGGCACGGCGTCGGGCGCGCGCCAGCGGTCGATCTGGGCATGCAGGCGCGCCTGCCACAGCGGCGAGGCCGTGCTGCCGGCCGCCTGCCCCAGCCCGAGGGTGCGCAACGTCTTCGCCGTGGCGGGGTCGACGTCCTGCGGCTGCGTGCCGGCATAGCCGAGTTGGGACAGGGCCACGTCGGGCGTGCCCGCTGCCACCACGCGACCCTGAGCGTCCAGCCGGCGCTCGTTGCTCAGGCCGTTGCCAAACAGGAAGCGGCGCGAGGTGTAGGTGTCGGCCTCGTCGTTGAGACCGTAGACCAGCGGCCGCGCCACGCGCCCGTCCAGCCAGACCGATTCCAGCAGCCCGGCCCGCGAATGCTGGCTGCCGCGGTAGCGGAAGTCGAGCTGCCGGCCATCAGGCAGCGTCTTGCCGATCAGCTGGCCGGCGGCGTTGTGGGCGTATTTGATCGTCCAGCGCTGCCTGTCCACGCGCTGCTCGTGTTCGGCGAGCCGGCCTCCGGCGTCATAGGCGAAGCGCTCTTCGCCGGCGAGGTATTTGATGAGCTGCGGCTTGTTGGCCGGGCCCCAGGTGATGCGGGCGTCCTCGTCGACCTGGCCATGCACGTCGCGCACATGCACGGCGATGACGCGCCCGGCCGGGTCGCGGCGGTACTCGGCGCGGCTGAGCTCCACCTGCACGCGGGCCAGCAGGCGGCCCGCGGCGTCGTACTCGAACAGGCTGGTGCCGGTGGTCGGGCTTTCCACGCGGCGCAGCTGGCCGAAGTCGTCGCGGTAGTGGCTCGTGTAGGCGCCGCTCGCATCCGCGATGTCCGTGATGGACTGCGACGGCCGGGGCCAGCCGTCCGACAGCGCGTCCTGCGCGGCGCGCATGGCCTGCAGCAGGTCCGGGCGGGCGACGTTGCCGGCGTCCTGCGCCTGGCTGACGATGTCGCGCATCGCCGTCATGACGCCGTCGCGGCCGGCAGCGCTGCCGTCGGCCTCGCTCTGCGCCGGGAAATCGCGCTGCTGCGACACGCTGCCATCCGGGTTCAGCAGCCGCGCCTGCAGCAACCGGCCCTCGCGGTCGCGCTGCAGCTCGACGCGGTTGTTCTGCGCGTCGAACAGCGCGGCCACCTGGCCGGCCAGGTCGAACGCCACGCGTGTGCGCGCGCCGCTGGCCTCCAGCACGCTTGTGGTCTGGCCGAGGGCGTCGTGCTCGAAGCGGCGCGTCGCGCCGGCGCGCGTGATGCTGGCCAGGCTGCCGTCGGGCGCGTAGTCGAACACGCTGGCCACGCCGTCCATGCCGATGAGCTGGCGGGTGCGGCCGTCGGCGGTGTAGTCGGCCCGCGTGACGAGGCCTGCCGGGTGCAGCAGCTTCACCGGCTGGTTGCCGCGTTCGTCCCACTGCACCAGCGTCACGTCCGAATCTTCGGGCGTCCCCTTGGGGCCGTTGGCCAGCGGGCCGTCCACCTGTGCCAGCAGGCTGCGGCCGTTGACGGTCTTGTAGTTGTAGGTCGTCGTGCGGGTGATGCTGACGCCCTGCGCCACCGGCTCCCCCTTTGCATCGACCGGGCTCCAGCCGGCCTGCGTCACTTTCACCACCTGGCCGAACTCGTTGTAGTCGAAGGCGGTCGTGCGTTCCTTGCCGGCGATGACGCTGGGCTGGGCGACGAGGCTCGGCTGCGTGCCCACGGCAATGCTGCCGTCCTTGAACTTCACTTCGGCGTACTCGAAGCGCTGCAGCAGCTGCGCCGGCTGCGGCTTGCCGTCGACATAAGCCTGGCGCTCGACACGCGCCAGGCGGCCGCGGTCGTCATAACGGCGCAGTTCACTGGCGACGGGCCGGCCGTTCGCATCCAGCTCCGTCGTGCGCAGCAGCCGGCCTTCGCGGTCATAGCCGTGGCTGCGGTTGCTCGGCCCGCAGGTCGAGCAGCCGGGCCCGCGCATGCTCACGAGCCGGTAGCCGCCGCCGATCACAGCGGTCGTCAGCTCGGTGGTCTGGCCCAGGCTGTTCGTCACCACGACGCGGCCCAGGCGCTCGGACTTCACCTGCACCTCGCCGGTCTTGTCCGGCGTGCCTTCCTGCGGCGAAGGCTTCGCGAGGTACTGCACCTTGATCTGCTCGATGCCGGTGCCGTCCAACGGCTTGCCGTCCTTCAGCGCCAGCGGCCGGCCCTTGGTGCTCAGCACCGCCAGGCCGGCCTTGTCGTAGGCATAGGTGGACAGCCGTTGCGTCGCCAGTTGACCCTTGGCGTCACGGCTGATGGCGCTGATGCCCGTCAGCGCGAACTCGTTGCCGCCGTTGTGCTCGGCCTCGTAGTGATAGCGGCGCGTCAGCGTGTCGCCGAACGTCACCTCGGTCAGGCGGCCCTGTTCATCCTGCTTGTAGCGGATCTGCCCGAGCGGCGATTCGACGGAACGCAGCAGCGCCCGCTGCCCTGCGCCGGCGCGGCCGTAGCCCAGCGTCAGCTTGCGGCCCTGCGGGTCGACCACCGAGATCAGGTCGCCCATCGGGTTGTAGCCCAGCTGGACGCGCTCGCCCGTGGCGGCGGTGATGCTGTGCAGCGGAAAGCCGCGGCCCGGTGCTGCGGTGACCGCCATGAAGGTCAGCACGCGGCCGTCCGCCCAGCGCCAGTGGTACACCGGCTGGCCGCCCTGCTGCTCGATGCGCACCTGGCCGTCCGACAGCTGCGGGCTGGTGCACAGCGTGCCACCGCCCTGCTGGCCCTGGCCCTTCGTCAGCGTGATGCGCCGGCCGTCGGCCTGCAGGATCTGGATCTGCGAGCCCAGGTCCACCAGCACCGTCTCGTAGCTCAGCCGCCATTGCGCACCGGCGATGCCGGCGTTCGGGCTCAGCGAGTTGTAGTAGCGCTTGAGTTCCAGCCCGAGCATGCCGGGCAGGGCCGCGAGGTCGGTCTCTTCCTGGTATTTGTTGCCGGTGATCAGGTTGATCGGGTTGCCGCCGCCCACCATCAACCCGCCCGCGCCGCCGCCGCCGACTGACGCCGGGCCCGCGCCGCCGCAGCTGGGCGAGCCGCCCGGCGGGGCGGTGCAGACGCCGCCACCGCCGCCACCGCCACCGCCCGGCGGCGGGAAGGGGAAGGGGCTGCCGCCGCCACCGCCCGGAGGCGGGATGCAACTCGCCTTGGTCGGGTCGCAGGTGCTGCCGCCGCCGAACAGGCTGCCCGACTGCGCGGCCGGTGCCGCGAGCAGGCTCGCGCCGGCGAGCAGGGCAGCGCAAAGGGTGGTGCGAAACGCTTGCGGCATGTTCATCAGTCAGCGGGGCAGGTGTGGAGCAGTGCGGCACGCACGTGCATGGATCGCAGGTCGGGATGCCGCGCCACGTGAAGTCACACGTGGGCCTGTGGTATCGCAGTTAGCGCCCGACGTTTGCCAAGGTCGTTCTTCTTGCCCGGGCTCCCGGAGCAGCAGGGCGGGGCGATGATGCAGAGGCCTGCTGGCGCGCGGAAGACCTTGAACAGCAGGGGGTGCAGTCACATCCACCGTCAAAGAAGTAACCGATCGTTCGGCGTCGCTGGCCTACCTCCGCCCACGGACATCCAGCCCGCGCGCAGGACCTTTCCGCGGCGGTTCGTTCGCGCCGGATGACCTTGAGCCGTGCGCGTGAGATCAGGGGTCGCGGCAGGCCAGTTCTTCGCCGGCTCCTTGCAAAGCCAGCTCGATACGGTGGCCGCCCGGCAGCGCGCAACAGCATCGCGAGAAACGCGGTGATCGCAAAATGCCCAGAGAGGACTTTCATTGCTTGGAGTGTTCGCCTTACCCCGGCTTCTTGCCATTCACCTTGACCGGCCGGCCGATGAAGGGCTGCGCCTCCCACGGCTGCCCCATCACGAAGAATTCGGAGGTGTCGAAGACGCCGACTTCTCGCCACGCCTTGTCGGAGTTCCGCCATTCGAAGCGCAGTACGGCGCGTACCTCGCCGTTTTCCTTTTCCCGCACCAGCCCCTGCTCCGCCACGATGCGGTCGTCCGCGCGGCCGAATGCCAGGCCGCTGGGGAAGCTCAGGCTGCGCTGGTCCAGGAGGGCTTGGTGGCGTTGGCTCCTGAGCGAGTCTTGCAACACCATGAACAGCGTTTCCAGCTCGCTGACGTCGAACACCGCGCGCGTACTTGCATCAACCAGGTCCCCGCTGCTGAAAACCAGGTTACCGATGGCACCGAACTGCCCGCAGTACATGGCGGCGACGCCGTCGTCCATCGGCGTGCCGTCGAGTGGCGCCTTCAAGGCCAACGACCTGCCCTTGGCGGGCTTGAGTGTGACGCGGTAGTCCTGCTGGTCGAAATGGCTGCGGCCGGAGCGCGGATGCAGATTGACCGGCATCCAGGTGTAGCGCGACGCGAGCTCGATGCGGTGGCCGCCCGGCAGTGCGCATTCCGCCGTGTCGGTGCGCGGAATCTGCGCTGTCGCCGTGCCCGCCGCGAGGCATGACGCCAAGGTCCAAGCGACGAGGTTCCTGGAAATGTTCATGTGCCACCCGTCTTCGAAGTACGGTTTTTGTACTCCACACCAGCGCTGCCGATCTCGGACTGGTTCATCAGGAAGACGTCGCGCAGCTCGGCACTGCCGACCATCTTGCCGGCCGAGTCTTCATAGAGCTTGCCGATCTCCTTGACGGTGTGGGCAATGGCCAGGGAGAACGCCAGCCGATGGCGGTTGGTGATTCGACGTGCGACGAGAAGCTTGTCGCCCTTCTTCAGCTCGCTTTGATTCTTGCCCTCGACCGACAGCCAGTTGCTGCCGAACACCGCCTTGCCCGTGTCTGTGGACGGCGGGCTGCCGTTGTAGGTCGACACCTCCCAGAAATACATCCCTGCCTTGCCGAAGGCATCGCTGTCTTTGCTGGTGAAAGCCTTTTCATCCGGCATCGTCCCGTCATGGTCCTTGCCCCAGTAGCCGTGCGTGGTCTTGTCCTTTTTGCAGACGATGTCGCCCTTGCCGAGCGAGCTGGCATCGCCGCAGATCTTGTTGGTCGTGTCGTAGTCGGGCAGCGGCCAGGTCGATTCGCCCAACTGCACGGTGCCGGTGTAGAGGGTGCGCAGCGCGCCGTCGCTCATGTCCTCGTCCCAGATCGTGCGCATGTCCTTGCCCACCGGCACATAGCCGCACTCGACCTTGTCCTTGCCGTCTTCCTTGTACTTGTTGACGACCTTGCCGCCGCGGTCCACGCCGTCGACCCAGTTGCTGTGGGCGTAGAAGTCGGCCAGCGCATGCGAGTTCTGGCCGAAGGCTCCGAGCAGCGGGCTGATGTCACCGCGCCCGTCGCCGGCGGCGACGTCGGTGTACTTGCCGCGGTTCGCGTCGATCTGGTTGTGCGAGTTCCTGATCCAGTCCAGCGAGTAGCCGTCGCCCAGCGTGGTGCAGGCGGCGTCCTTGCACATCGGGCCGTCGTGCGGGTTGTCGATGTGATTGAACGCATTGAACTGCCCACCGCCCGCAATGCCGGGCCCGCCGCCGGGGCCGCTCTTGTAGAAGGGGTGCACCGTGTCCAGCGCATCGCTCTGGTAGTTGTTCAGGATCACCTGATCAATGAAGAACTTGGAGAAGCGATTGCCTTCCTTGGCCTGGTAGATCGCAAAGGCGGCGCGGACGATGTCGCCGTGGCCGTCGTCGCCGACGGGCGGCAGCTTGTCGAAGGCGCTGCTCTGGTTGAAGAAGTAGTTGACGGGGATCTCGAACAGGCCCAGCGGGTCGATGCCCGACTCCGGCTGGCCACGCAGATAGGCATAGCGGTCGGGCCCGTCGGGTGTGCCGGTGGGGTCCGGGCTGAGGTAGTGGCCCGTGCGAGTGTCCAGGTAGCGGTGCACGTTGTAGTGAAGGCCGCTCTCCTCGTCGAAGACCTGGCCGGCCAGCCGCAGCGCAGGCGCGTCGCCGCCGCGGGCCTCACCCCAGGTGGATTCCTCCGCCGCCCAGACCGTCTTGCCGCCGCTGTCGCTGACCTGGAGCGGCAGGCCGCGCCAGTCGGTCGACACGGCCAGCGCCTCGGCACCTCGCAGCAGCGTGTGGGCGCGGTGGTCGGCGTAGAGATATTGCTGCGGCGCTTTGCCGCGGACGTAGACGGCGATCAGGCGGTGCGCGGTGTCGTAGACGTACTGGGTCGTCTGCGGTGCCTGGCCGGGCGGGTGGACGGTCTTGGTCGTGCGGTTGCCCGCCGCGTCGTAGCGGTATTCGGCGGCGGGCTGGCCGTCCGCGAGCCGCAGCGCCGCCAGCTCGTGGCGCTCGTTCCATTGCAGCCCCAGCGTCTGGCCGGCAAACGGCCCGCTCGACGGCGTGAACGTCCTGCGGCGGCCGAAGGCGTCGCGCTGCGGCGGTTCGCCGGCATCGGCCGGACGCAGCACCGCGGGCCTTGCGGCCAGCGGCCATTGCACCTTCAACCGCGCGGCCTCTTCGCCTGTCCTGCTTACGACGGTTGCCGGGTCGGTGGGGGCGCCGGCCCAGGCGGTGCGGACGCCGTTGCCATGCGTGAGGCCGGTGAGGCCCGCGCTGGCGGAGCCCTGCATCGAGTCCACCAGGTTCTCATGCCCCCAGCGGCGCGGCAGGAAGTCGGCCACCGCCAGCGCCAATTCAGGGCGACTCGCGTAGACACCCTGCAGCCACGGCCGCAGCCTCGCCAGCGTCGGCCCGGCCTGGCCCGGCTTGCCGTAACGCAGCACCTGCGAGTCCGGCAGCACGCGCAGTACCAGGCGACCCTGGGCGTCGTAGGCGAAGCGCTCCTGCACCTGCAACTCGCCGACCATTCGGTCATGCGTCGTGATGAGACCCATCGCGTCGCGCGCGAAGGTCTGGCGGTTGCCGCAACCCTCAATGGCCATCAGCAGACGGCCTTCGTAGCGCAATGCTTCCTCGCAGGCCGCTACGGACCCCTCACCGCTGCTGCCCCGCAGGCGCAGACGCTGCGCGGTGTCGAAGTACAGGCGCTCCTCGACTCTGCTGCGGCCATCGGTGCCGGTGCGGATCTGGCGCTGCATCTCGTAGGCCACGCCATCGCGCAGCTCGGCGGCAAAGGTTGTGACGATCTGCCCGTCCTCCGGGTCGCGGCTCAGCACCTCGCGGCCGAAGTCGTCACGCAGGCGCAGGCGCGCGGCGCCATCAACGCCCTCGCGTGCGCTCAGTGCTTCGTCCAGCTGACGCGACTGGCCGTCGACGGGCAGCATGGCCTGCAGTTGCAGCTTGCCGCCGGGGTAGAGCGTCGCGAGCAGTTGCCCCTGTGCGTCACGCAACCACGCCCGCGCGCCTTGGACCTGCCCGTCCGCCGTCGTCTGCGTGGCGGCCAGTGGCCGGCTTTCGGAGTCGAAGGCCCAATGGAGCTCGCTGCCATCGGGCAGGCGCATCGTCTGCGGCCGGCCGGAGTCGTCGTAGTGCAGCGTCTTCGTGGCGTCGTCGCCGTGCAGCGCCGAGCGGCGGCCGAGCGCGTCATAGTCGGCGCGCAGCACGGTGGCATCACGCCGCGACGCATCGACCGGCTTGCCGGTGGCGTCCAGCTGCCAGGCGCTGCGCAGGATGCTCAGCGGCTGGGCTGCGACGATGCCATTCGCCTGCCATTGCCACTCGGTGCGCACGAGCCGGTGGCCGTCGTTCAGCATCATCTGCCGCAGCCAGCCCTCGGGAGTGTGGGCGAAGGTCCAGGCCATGCCGCCGGGCGCAGCAGCGGCTTGCATGCGGCCCTGCGTGTCCCATTCGAAACGCGTCACGTCCGAGTCGCCCGGATCCGCTTTGGGCCCGTTTGGGAGCGGCCCGTCTACCTCGGCCAGCAGGCTTCGGCCGCTGACCATCTTGTAGCGATAAAGGCTGGTGCGTGTGATTGGCGCACCCTGGGCCACCGGCGCGCCCTGTTCATTCACCGGGCTCCAGCCGGCCTGCGTCACCTTCACGACCTGGCCGCACTCGTTGTAGTCGAAGCTCGTCGTGCGCTCCTTGCCGGCGATGACGCTGGGCTGGGCAACCAGCGTCGGTTGCTGGCCGATGGCGACGCTGCCGTCCTTGAACCTGACATCGGTGTAGTCATAGCGCTGCAGCAGCTGCGCGGCCTGCGGCTTGCCGTCGACATAGGCCTGGCGCTCCGTGCGAGCCAGCCGACCGCGTTCGTCATAACGGCGCAGCTCGGCGGCTTGCGGCCGGCCCTGCGCATCCAGCTCCGTCGTGCGCAGCAGCCGGCCTTCGCGGTCATAGGCGTGGCTGCGGTTGCTCGGCGCGCAGGTCGAGCAGCCGGGGCCGCGCATGCTGATGAGCCGGTAGCCGCCGCCGATCACCGCGGTCGTCAGCTCGGTCGTCTGGCCCAGGCTGTTGGTCAGCACGACGCGCCCCAGCCGCTCGGGCCTCACCTGCACCTCGCCGGTCTTGTCGGGCATGCCCTCCTGCGGCGACGGCTTGGCGAGGTATTGCACGCGCACCTGCTCTATGCCGGTGCCGTCCACCGGCTTGGCGTCCTTCAACGTCAGCGGCCGGCCCTTGGTGCTCAGCACCGCCAGGCCGGCGGCGTCATAGGCGTAGGTCGACAGCCGCTGCGTCGCCATCTGGCCCGTCTTCGCATCACGCGCGATGGCGCTGATGCCCGTCAGCGCGAACTCGTTGCCGCCGTTGTGCTCAGGCTCGTAGTGATAGCGACGCGTCAGCGCATCGCTCAACGTCACTTCGCTCAGTCGACCCTGCTCGTCCTGCTTGTAGCGGATCTGCCCCAGCGGCGAGTCGACAGACCGGAGCAGCGCCCGCTGCCCGGCACCGGCGCGGCCATAGCTCAGCGTCAGCT
>SEEY01000034.1 GCA_004211235.1 Rubrivivax sp. | reverse complement strand
AGCCCTCGTCCTTCTCCTTGCGCACGGCCTCGCGCTCGATCTTGAGCTGGATCATGCGGCGGTCGAGCCGGTCCATGGCCTCGGGCTTGGAGTCGATCTCGATCTTGATCTTGGCCGCCCCCTCGCCGATGAGGTCGATGGCCTTGTCGGGCAGGAAGCGGTCGGTGATGTAGCGGTGGCTCAGCTCGGCCGCGGCAATGATGGCGGGGTCGGTGATCTCCACACCGTGGTGCACCTCGTACTTCTCCTGCAGGCCGCGCAGGATCGCGATGGTCGCTTCGACGGTCGGCTCGTCCACGAGCACCTTCTGGAAGCGCCGCTCCAGCGCGGCGTCCTTCTCGACGTACTTGCGGTACTCGTTCAGCGTCGTGGCGCCGATGCAGTGCAGCTCGCCGCGGGCCAGCGCGGGTTTCAGCATGTTGCCGGCGTCGATGGAGCCTTCGGACTTGCCGGCGCCCACCATGGTGTGGATCTCGTCGATGAAGAGGATGGTCTGGCCGGCGTCCTGGCTCACTTCCTTGAGCACGCCTTTCAGCCGCTCCTCGAAGTCGCCACGGTACTTGGCGCCGGCCAGGAGCAGCGCCATGTCCAGCACCAGCACGCGCTTGTTCTTCAGGCTTTCGGGCACCTCGCCGTTGATGATGCGCTGGGCCAGGCCTTCGACGATGGCCGTCTTGCCCACGCCCGGCTCGCCGATCAGCACCGGGTTGTTCTTGCTGCGCCCTGCAGCACCTGGATCGTGCGGCGGATTTCCTCGTCGCGGCCGATGACCGGATCCAGCTTGCCCTGGCGCGCGCGCTCGGTCAGATCCAGCGTGTACTTCTTCAGCGCCTCGCGCTGGCCCTCGGCCTCGGCGGAGTCGACGGTCTGCCCGCCGCGCACGGCGAGGATGGCCGCCTCCAGCGCCTTGCGCGTCAGGCCATGGCCGCGCACGACGCCGGCCAGATCGGTCTTGGCGTCGCACAGCGCCAGCAGGAACATCTCGCTGGCGATGAACTGGTCGCCACGCTTGCCGGCCTCTTTCTCGGCGGCCTGCAGCAGGCTGACGAGATCGCGCCCGGCCTGCACCGTCTGCCCCGAGCCGCTGACCTGGGGCAGGCCGGCGATGAGACCGTCCAGCGCCGTCGTCAGCGCGGGCGCCCGGACGCCGGCACGCTCCAGCAGCGCGCGCGGGCCGTCGTCCTGCGCCAGCATCGCGCTCAGCACATGGACGGGCTCGATGTAGGGGTTGTCATGGCTCAGCGCGAGGCTCTGGGCATCGCTGAGCGCTTCCTGGAAACGGGATGTGAACTTGTCGGCTCGCATGGTGAATGAATCCTCCGGTTGCCAAGCCAAGTGGGCGCCAACGGGCGCTTTTCAAGTTGAGCTAAATCAAGGTCTGAACCAACTTCATGCCCAGCCAGGCGGCAAAAAGCGATCCGGCCACGTGAGCCAGCGTGTGCCCCAGCGCCATGCCGAAGGCCCCATGACGCAGCAGCGCCAGGGACTCGCCGGAGAAGGCCGAGAAGGTCGTCAGCCCGCCCAGGAAGCCGGTCACCAGCAGCAGCTTCAGCAGATCGTTGGGCTGGCGGCCGAACCATTCGAGCGCCATGCCGATCAGCAGGCCACCCACCAGGTTGACCAGCAGCGTGCCCAGCGGAAAACCCGCCCAGCGGCTGTTGAACATCAGCCCGGCCTGCCAGCGCGTCAGCGCGCCCAGAGCCGCTCCCAGGGCCACGGCAGCGCCGTTCATGACGCATTCCCCGCAGCAATGCCCCAGCGCGCCAGTGCCTCGTCGTCGGCCACGCGGGCATCCACCCAGTGCGCGCCTTCCGGCGTGTATTCCTTCTTCCAGAACGGCGCCTGGGTCTTCAGGTAGTCCATCAGAAATTCGCAGGCCTGGAAGGCCTGTCCGCGGTGGGCGCTTGTGACGAGCACCAGCACGATCTGGTCACGCGCCTGCAAGGTGCCGACACGGTGGATGACCCGGGCCGCGCGAATGTCGAAGCGCGCCAGCGCCTCGTCCACCATCGCCTCGATGGCCGCCTCCGTCATGCCTGGGTAGTGCTCAAGCTCCATCTGGCTGACGGCCTGGCCGGCACTATGCTCGCGCACCGTGCCAACGAAGGCGACGACGGCCCCGACGCCGCCATCCTCAAGGCGCAGGGCTTCGGTTTCGGCGCCGAGGTCAAAGTCTCCTGACTGGATGCAAACTCTGGACATGGCAATGATTCTCGCCGCGCACCGGGTGAGATTCACCTGTTTGGTCAGCGGCGCACCAGAACGACGCTGGATACTGGACGGCATCTCTCTCGCCAATTTTGGAATACGACATGGCCCTGATGGATTTCATCAAGAAACAGTTCATAGACGTCATCCAGTGGACCGAGGACGGTGACGGCACGCTGGCGTACCGATTCCCGATGTCCGGCATGGAAATCCAGAACGGCGGCCAGCTCGTCGTGCGCGAATCGCAGGTCGCCGTCTTCGTCAACGAAGGCCAGGTGGCCGACGTCTTCGGCCCCGGCACGCACCGCCTGACGACGCAGACACTGCCGGTGCTGACCTACCTCAAGAACTGGGACAAGCTGTTCGAGTCGCCCTTCAAGAGCGACGTCTATTTCTTCAGCACGCGCCAGCAGATCGACCAGCGATGGGGCACCAGCCAGCCGATCTCGATCCGCGACAAGGATTTCGGCGCCGTGCGCCTGCGTGCTTTCGGCAACTACGCCTACAGCGTGCAGGACGCCAAGGTCTTCCACACCCAGATCTCCGGCACGCGCGAGCGCTACACGGTGCAGGAGCTCGATGGCCAGTTGCGCGGCCTGATGCTGCAGCACATCAGCGACGCGGTCGCCGGCAGCGGCACGCCCTTCCTGGACCTGGCCGCCAACCAGATCGAGTTCGCCGCCGCGCTCAAGGAAGCCACCGCACCGGCCTTTGCCGCGCTCGGGTTGGAGCTGCTGTCGGTGACGATGCAGAACGTGTCGCTCCCTGAGGAGCTGCAGAAGATCCTCGACCAGCGCATCGGCATGGGCATCATTGGCCAGAACATGGGTCAGTTCATGCAGTACCAGGCCGCCCAGGCCCTGCCCGAGATGGCCAAGGGCGGTGGCAGCGGCATCGCCGGCGAAGCCGTCGGCCTGGGCGCCGGCGTGGCGCTGGGCCAGACGCTCGCACAGACGCTGGGCCAGGGCCTGGCCGGCGTCGGCACCGCGGCGCCCGCACCGGCGGCCAGCAAGCCCGAAGACATCGTCTCGCTGCTGGAAAAGCTCGGCGACCTCAAGGCCAAGGGCATCCTGACCGACGAGGAATTCGCCGCCAAAAAAGCGGACCTCCTGAAGAAGCTTGGCTGACCAGACGCCCGCCGCTCAGCGGCGCTGGCGCGCGGCCTGCCCCAACTGCGGCGCCCCGGTCGAATTTGCCAGCGCGGCGTCCGCCAGCGCCGTCTGCGGCTTCTGCCGCAGCACGCTGCTGCGTGAACGTGGCGCTCAGGGCGACACGCTGAGCAAGATCGGCCAGAGCGCCGAGATCTTTGACGACTACTCGCCGCTGCAACTCGGCGCCAGCGGCCGCTGGATGGGCAGCGGCTTCACGGTCGTCGGCCGCGTGCAGCGTGGCTCGGAGCTGGGCAACTGGAACGAATGGCATCTGCTGTTCGACGCCAGCGGCGACGCGCCTCGCGTGGCCTGGCTCAGCGAGGACAACGGCCAGTTCGTCATCAGCCTGGAAGCGCCCCTGGCCGAAACGCCGCCGACTGAACCCCAGCTCGGCGCCCCGCTGACGCTGGCCGGCCAGCGGTGGCAGGTCGCCGCCGTCGTGCAGGCCGAAGTGCGCGCCGCCGAGGGCGAACTGCCGCGGGTGCCGCGCACGGGCCGCGTCGTCGAGCTGCGCAATCCTCTGGACGAGGTCGGCACGCTGGAGTTCCGCGAGGACGGCCCGCCGGTCTGGTCGGTCGGCCGCGGCGTGCAGCTGGCCGACCTGGCGCTGCAAGGCCTGCGCACGACGGCCGAAGGCGAGTCCATCGCCGAGGCGAAGTTCAAGGGCCGGTCCATTGCCTGCCCGAACTGCGGCGCCCCGCTGGAACCCAAGCTTGCGCAGACGAAGAGCATGGCCTGCGCCCAATGCCAGGCCGTCGTCGACCTGCCAGAGGGAGAAGCAAAGGCGCTGGGCTTCACGCCACAGCCGCCGGGCCTGCCGCCGCTGATCCCGCTCGGCCGCACCGGCGCGCTGGCGCTGCGCGGGTCGCCGACCGAGTCCTGGACCGTCGTGGGCTACCAGGAGCGCTGCGACATCCCGGAAGACGCCGAGGACGAGCAGAGTTTCTGGCACGAGTACCTTCTCTTCAACCGGATGGCCGGCTTCGCCTTCCTCGTTGACACGCGCGAGGGCTGGAGCCTTGTGGCGACGATGACCGGCGCGCCCACGCCCACACGAGGCGGCGTCAGCTTCAAGGGTCGCGAGTACGCGCAGCGCTGGTCCTACGGCGCCAAGACGACCCATGTGCTGGGCGAGTTCTACTGGCCGGTGCGGCTGGACGACCGCGTGCAGGTGACGGACTACGCCAGCGCCGACGGCCAGTTGCTGCTCGCGGCTGAGCAGCAGGGGCCGGAAGTGACCTGGAGCGGTGGCCAGACGCTGCCCGCCGAGACGGTGCGCAAGGCCTTCGGCCTGTCGGCGCCGGCCGCGCAGTTCACGCGCGACGCCTCGGCCTTCAAGGCCAGCGGCGGCACACTGCTGCGCAACATCGTCATCGGCCTGCTGCTCATCGTGCTGCTGTTCGCGCTGCTGCGCGCCTGCATCAGCGACGACTGCCAGCGGTACAAGGACAGCTTCGGCGAAAACAGCAACGAATACCGTCAATGCCGCGCCAGTGCGCGCGGCAGCGGCGGCGTCTTTATCGGCAACAGCGGCGGCAGCTACGGCGGCTACAGCAGCGGTGGCGGCGGCCACAAATAACAAGGAGCGCTCACCATGACCCTCGACTGGCTCAAGCCCGAAGTCGTCCTCGGCTCGATGATGTATGCCGTCATCGGCGTCGTCATCTTCTGGGTCTGCTTCATCGTCGTCGACAAGCTGACCCCGTTCAAGCTGTGGGAGGAACTCGTCGAGCACAAGAACGTGGCCCTGGCCATCGTTGTCGCCGCGATGTGCATCTCCATCGGCAACATCGTCGCTGCGGCGATCCATGGGTGAGCGACGCCGCTGGCTGGCACTGCTGGCCGCGCTCGCCTGCGGCGGCGTCTCGGCGCAGGCGGCGGACACGCGCGACTGGCCCGTCACCCGGGAGCGCGCCGCAGCGGAAGCGCCGTTGCTGCACGCCGCCGGCGCGGCGGTTCGGCGCCAGCAAGCCCGGCTGCAAGTGCGGGGTCGATCGGGCGACATGGCCGCCTTCGAGAGCGTGCATCCCCATGAAGGGACTGTCGGCGAGGCCGGGTACACGGACTACCGTTACGCCGGCACGCTGACCGGCGGGCGCTTTCACATCGTCACCGTCGCCTACTACGAAGGCGATTCGTTCTGGCTCGTTTCAGCAGACAGCGCTCGCAAGACGGAAGTGTTCGCCGAACCACATCTGTCGCCGGACGGTCGCTTCATCGTGGCGGCGAGCGCGTCGGACGCCCACAACATCAACGGCGTGTTCATCTGGGAAGCGACGCCGGGCGGCCTGACCGAGCGGCTGCGCCACGAACCGCAGGCGTACGCGCTCCACGAATTCGTTCGCTGGCGCGACGACGGCAGCATCGAGCTGAGCCGCACCAGCCTTGGCGATGGCCAGCACTGCGACCGCTCAAAGCTCATGCTCTCCACGGTACGCCTGGCTCGCGGCGGCAACGCGTGGCGCTTCGGCGCGGCGAGCAACTGGCGCTGCCAGTGAACGCCCCGTCGACCGCAGGCGACCGGCTCCAGCCCTCACTCGCCGAAGCCCTGCTGCTCGCCAGCGTCTTCGTCATCGCCGCCTGCGGCCTGGTCTATGAGCTGGCGGCCGGCGCGCTGGCCAGCTATCTGCTCGGCGACTCGGTGCTGCAGTTCTCCACCGTCATCGGCGTCTACCTGTTCGCGATGGGCCTGGGCTCCTGGCTGTCGCGCTTCGTCGAGCGGCAGCTGGTGGGTGTATTCCTGCAGGTGGAGCTGCTCGTGGGCGTCATCGGCGGGCTGATGCCGGCCGCGCTGTTCGCCGTGCACAGCCTGCTGCCCCCGGGCGAGGCGACGTCCTTCCGCGTGCTGCTTTACACGCTGGTGCTGCTCGTCGGCGCGCTCGTGGGGCTGGAAATTCCGCTCGTCATGCGCATCCTGAAGCGCCACTTCAGCGCGCGCTACGGGCTGAAGGATCTGGTGTCGCAGGTGCTCACCTTCGACTACCTCGGCGCGCTGCTGGTGGCGCTGGCGTTTCCGCTGGTGCTGGTACCGCATCTCGGCCTGGTGCGCACCGGCGTCGCCTTCGGGCTGCTGAACGTCGGCGTGGCCTTCTGGGCGCTGTGGATCTTTCGCGCCGAGCTGCGCGCGCGGGCGTCGCTGACCATCGCCTGCGCCTTGTCCGCCGCGTTGCTGCTGGGCGCGCTGGTGGGCGCCGAGCAGTTGACGACCTGGGCCGAGGACCGCTTCTATGGCGAGCACATCGTCTTCAAGCAGAGCAGCGCCTACCAGCGCATCGTCGTCACCGACGGCCGCGCCGGGACGCGGCTGTTCTTGAACGGCAACCTGCAGTTTCACTCCAAGGACGAGTACCGCTATCACGAGGCGCTGGTGCAGCCGGCGATGGCCGCGCATGGCGCGCCGAAGCGCGTGCTGGTGCTCGGTGGCGGCGATGGCATGGCCGTGCGCGAGATCCTGAAGTACGACAGCGTCGAGCAGGTCACCCTCGTCGAGCTGGACCCGCTGATGACGACGCTGTTCCGCGACAACGCCAAGCTGTCGACACTGAACGGCCATGCGCTGTCCAGCCCGAAGCTGCGCATCGTCAACGCCGACGCATTCGGCTGGCTGGAACAGCAGGCCGACACCTTCGACGTCATCGTCATCGACTTCCCGGACCCGTCCAACTTCGCCCTCGGCAAGCTCTACACGGCCAGCTTCTACGAGCTGGTGGACCACCACCTCAGCGCGGGCGGCTACGCCGTCGTGCAGACCACGTCACCGCTGATCGCCAGGCGCAGCTTCTGGACGGTCGTCACCACCCTCGAGGCCGTCGGCCTGACGACCACGCCTTATCACGCCCACGTGCCGAGCTTCGGGGAATGGGGCTTCGTGCTGGCGTCGCGCCGGCCCTTCCGCCTGCCGACCCAGTTCCCTGCCGGCCTGCGCTTCCTCAGCCCGCAAAGCCTCCCGGCGCTGCTGGACTTTCCACCCGACATGGCGCGCGTGCCGACCGAAGTGAACCGCCTCAGCAACCAGGTGCTGGTGCAGGAGTTCGAGGCGGAATGGGGCAAGGTGCACTGAACGTGGGAACGCAGGAACGCCGATTGCCGCCAAGCCGGATCGCCGGACGGTTGCGCCGGCGCGGAGCCGCCCATGCCATTACAGAACCCCTCTTCGCTTGGTCAGGCCGACGTGCCGACCACGCCTGCCGACACCGACGCGTCGAACGTCGACAGCGTCTACAACAACCTCGTCCATGGCGTCGGCCATGAGCATGTGACTGACGACAACGTCGAGGAGTTGATCCGCCGCGCCGACGCTGACAAGCACCCGGTGCTGGCCGCCGAACTCCGCGAATGGCGCTCCGCCACGGGCGAGGACGCGAACATCGATCTCGATCCAGCGCACTGAGCAGACGGGCGGCCAGGCGCGCTGCTAACCTGCGCGCCTTGCGCCTGCCGACTGCCTCCATCCCAGCTTCCCCCGCCCGACGAGCGCTGTTGATCAGCCTGCTGGCGAGCGGCTGCTCGAGCGAGTCAGGCGACTTGCAGGGGGGCTGGGTCGGAACCCATCCCGAGCGCGGTCACCGTCTGCGCGGCGATCTGCCGCCGGGCGGCTGGCCGCTCAAGAAGACAGACGTCGTTGTCGTCGGCGCCGGCATCGCGGGCCTGGCCTGCGCGCGGGCGCTGACCCGGCGAGGTATCGACGACATCGCCCTGCTCGACCTCGAAGACCAGGCCGGTGGCAACAGCCGCGGCCACACGCTGGCAGGTGCCCGCTGCCCGCTCGGCGCCCACTACCTGCCGCTGCCGGGGCCGCAAGCGCCCGAGGTGTCGCAGCTGCTCGCCGAACTCGGCCTGTCGCGCCAGCTGCTGGGGCGCACCGAATGGGACGAGCGGCACCTCTGCCATGCGCCGCAGGAGCGCCTCTTCATCGACGGCGAATGGCATGAAGGGCTGCTGCCGCCGCCTGAGTCGCCCGCCGCCCGCGAACAGTACCGGCGCTTCTCGGCCCTCGTCGCGCAGGCGCAGCGCCAGCTCGGCTTTGCGATGCCGACGCGCCGCGCACGCTGGACGCCCGGCCACGCCGCGCTCGACGCGCAGACCTTCGCCACCTGGCTGGACGCCAACGCGCTGACCGACACGCGGCTGCGCTGGTACCTCGACTACTGCTGCCGCGACGACTTCGGCGCCGGTGCAGCCACCGTCTCGGCCTGGGCCGGCCTGCACTACTTCGCGAGCCGCCACGGCTTCCACGCGCCGGGCGACGAGGCCGGCGAACGCGAGCCGGTGCTGACCTGGCCCGAGGGCAATGGCTGGCTGTCGGCGCGCCTCGCGGAGCCGCTGCGCGAGCGCATCCACCTCGGCCGCGTCGTGCTGCGTGTGACTGAACAGAAGCACGGCGTCGAACTGCTGGCCTGGAACGAAGCGACCGGCGCGACCGAGCGCTGGCAGGCCCGCGCCGTCGTGCTGGCCACACCCCTCTTCATCGCCGCCCGTCTGCTGGCCGCGCCGCCCGATGCGCTGCGCCAGGCCGCGGGTCAGTTCAGCTACGCGCCCTGGCTGACGGCCAACCTCGCCCTGCGCGAGGAACTGCTGACCCGTCCCGGCGCGCCGCCGGCCTGGGACAACGTGCGCTACGGCACCACGGCGCTGGGCTATGTCGATGCGCGTCACCAGTCGCTGGACCCCACGCCCCGCCCGCCGGTGCTCACGGCTTACTTCACGCTGACCGCCGCTCAGCGTGGCGAGTTGCTGCAACAGCCCTGGCAGCACTGGGCGAAGTTCGTCAGCGACGAACTGGCGCGCACCCACCCCGATCTGCCGGCCAAGCTCGCTCGCATCGACCTGTGCCGCTTCGGCCATGCAATGAGCATCCCGACGCCGGGGCTGCGCAGTTCGGCAGCGCTGGCCGCGCTGAACGGGGCGCGGGGCCGCATCGCGCTCGCTCACGCCGACCTGGCGGGATATTCGGTGTTCGAGGAGGCCTACACGGCCGGCGTTGAAGCGGCAGCGCGGATCAGACTCTGACGATTGACGGTCAGCGGTGAGAAGGCCGCGATCAGCGCCGCCATCAGCGCCTGCGCGCTGTCGCTGTTGTCCGCGCCGTAGTTGCAGACGTAGACATCCAGCGTGACGCCGCCCAGCTCGGGCCAGGTGTGGACAGCAAGATGCGATTCGGCCAGCAGCACGACGCCGGTGATGCCGCTCTCCTCGTCCGCGGCGCCGAAGCGATGGAAGAGTTCGGCGACGCCGCTGAGGCCCGACGCCACCACGGCCTCGCGGCACACCGCCGCCAGCGCTTCGGCATCCCGCATCAGCGGCAGCGCGGCATCGACGCCGCCGAGGTCGGCCGTCAGGTGCAGGCCGTTCATCAGCCGCCGGTCACGGGCGGAAAGAAGGCCAGTTCGTCGCCCTCCGCCAGCACGGCGGATTCGGCGCACATCGTCTGGTTCAACGCCGAGCGCACGGCGCGGCCTGGCGCCAGCGCGTCGGCATGCACGCCACCCCGTGCCCGCAGCGCCTCACGCGCGCTGGCGACGGTAGAGCCTGCGGGCAGCGCCAGCGCCTCGCCCTCACCGAGCTTCTCGCGTAGCGAAGCAAAGAAGCGCAGCCGCACCGTGATCGTCATGCCAGCAGCTCCGCGAACGGGATGAAGCGCACGGCGTCGCCTGCCTTGATGGCCTGGCCCGGAGGGTTGTCGAGCAGGCCATCGGCCCAGAAGGCCGAGGTCAGCACGCCGCTGCTCTGGTTGGTGAAGAGGGCCAGGCCGCCTTCATCGTCCAGCCGAACGCGCAGGAACTCGCGGCGCTTGTCGGGACGGGGCCAGTCGAATCCGGCGGCGATGCGGTAGCCGCGCGGCGCCAGGCGGGTGGCGCCCTGCAGCTTCAGCAATGCCGGCCGCACCAAGACCAGGAAGGTGACGAGGCTGGACACCGGGTTGCCGGGCAGGCCGATGAAATGCGCCCCGCCCACGCGGCCGTACGCGAACGGCTTGCCGGGCTTGATGGCAATGGCCCAGAGATCGAGCCGGCCTTCGGCCTGCACGGCGGGGCGGAGATGGTCTTCCTCACCGACGGAGACGCCGCCGGAGGTCAGGATGACGTCGGCACGCGAGGCGGCATCGCGCAGCGCGGCGCGGGTCGCGTCGAGCTTGTCGGGCACGATGCCCAGGTCGATGACCTCACAGCCCAGGCCGTCGAGCAGCGCGCGCAGCGTGAAGCGGTTGCTGTTGTAGATCGCACCTTGCGGCAGCGGTTCGCCGGGCATGACGAGTTCGTCGCCGGTCGAGAACACGGCGACCCGCGGGCGGCGTGTGACGGTCAGCTGGGCGGCACCCGCCGTCGCGGCGAGGCCGAGAGACACCGCGTCGAGCCGCGTGCCGGTGGGCAGCACGACGGAGCCGGCGCGCACGTCCTCGCCACGCAGGCGCACATTGGCGCCCGCCGTGACCGGCTGGGTGACGCGCACCCGGCCGTCCACCAACTCGGTGAACTCCTGCATGACGACGGTGTCGGCACCGGGCGGGACCTGTGCGCCGGTGAAGATGCGCGCAGCCTCTCCGGCGAGCAACGGCGCGGGCACGCTGCCAGCGGGGATACGTTGCGTGACCGGCAGCAGCGCAGCCAAATCAGCAGCTCGCAATGCGTAGCCGTCCATGGCTGAGTTGTCAGCCGGCGGCACGTCCACCGGCGACACGACGTCCGCCGCCAACACGCGGCCGCGCGCGTCGGCGGTGGCCAGCGTTTCAGTCCCGGAGAGCGGCTCGATCTGCGCCAGCAATGCAGCCAACGCGGCGTCCAGCGGAATCAGGCCGGGCCTGTTGCCGTCAGACATGGCTGCGGATGTAGGCCTTCACCTGCTCCACGTCCACCGGCATGACCGTGACGCGCTTGGGCAGGTCTTCGATGCCTTCCAGGCCCACGGGCCGCGGCGGCTCGATGCCCAGCGCCTCATGGATGGTGGCGGCGAACTTTGCCGGCAGCGCGGTTTCCAGCACCAGCATGGTCACGGCCGGGTCGTGCTGCTCCAGCGCCACCTTGAGGCCGTCGGCGGTGTGCGGGTCGATGACGATGCCGTGCTCGGCATGCGTGCGCCGGATGGTCGCGATGCGGTCCGCATGCGTGCTGCGGCCGGAGCTGAAGCCGAAGCCGGTGATCGCCGCATGCTCAGCTGCCGTCAGCACGAACTGGCTGCCGCTGAAATGCTGCTTCACGCGCGTACCGTCACGGCCCAGCAGGTCGAACACGAAGCGCTCAAAGTTGCTGGCCTTGGAGATGTCCATCGACGGGCTCGACGTCTCGTGCGTGTCGGCGCTGCCGCGCACGCGATACGTGCCGGTGCGAAAGAACTCGTCGAGCACGTCGTTCTCGTTGGTCGCGACCACCAGCTTCGCGATGGGCAGGCCCATCTGACGCGCGACATGGCCGGCGCAGACGTTGCCGAAGTTGCCTGACGGCACGGTAAAGCTGACCTTATCAGCGTTGGTCTTGGTCGCCTGGAAGTAGCCGGCGAAGTAGTAGACAACCTGGGCCAGCAGCCGCGCCCAGTTGATGCTGTTCACTGTGCCGATGCGGTGCTCGCGCTTGAAGGCCAGGTCGTTGGACACGGCCTTGACGATGTCCTGCGCGTCGTCGAAGACACCTTCGATGGCGATGTTGTGGATGTTGGCGTCTTGCAGGCTGAACATCTGCGCCTGCTGGAAGGGGCTCATGCGGCCTTTCGGGCTGAGCATGAAGACGTTGACACCTTGTCTGCCGCGCATCGCGTACTCGGCGGCGCTGCCGGTGTCGCCCGAGGTCGCACCGAGGATGTTCAGCGTCTCGCCGCGGCGGCCGAGTTCGTACTCGAACAGCGCGCCCAGCAGCTGCATCGCCATGTCCTTGAAGGCCAGCGTCGGGCCGTTGGACAGACCTTGCAGCGCGATGTGGTCGCCCAGCCAGGTCAGCGGGGTGATGGCTTCCGTGCCGAAGACCTCGGCCGTGTAGACGCGGCGCGTGATGGCGTGCAGATCGTCTGCCGGAATGTCGTCGATGTAGAGCGACAGGATCTCGAAGGCGAGATCGGCATAGGCCAGGCCGCGCCAGCGCGTCAGCGTTGCCGCGTCAACACGCGGGTAGGTCTTGGGCAGGTAGAGCCCACCGTCGGGCGCCAGGCCTTCGAGCAGGATGTCCGAGAAGCCGCGCTCGGTCTGGTCGCCGCGGGTGCTGATGTACTTCATGTCGGTTCTGGCTCAGGCCAGCTCTTCCTTGCGTAGCTTGACGATGGGCGCCAACACGGTGGGCAGGCCCTGCATCTTGGCCAGTGCCTCGTTCATGCGGCCCTCGGCGGTGTCGTGCGTCAGGATGATGAGGTCGGTCTGGCGCTCGCCTTCCGCCGATTCGCGCTGCAGCACGGCGTCGATGGAGATGTCGTGCTCGGCCAGGATGGTGGTGATGCGCGACAGCACGCCGGCCTGATCGGCGACGACGAGGCGCAGGTAGAAGGCGGTCTGCACGCCGGCCATCGGCAGGATGGGCGTGTCGCTCATGGCATCCGGCTGGAAGGCCAGGTGGGGCACGCGGTGGTCCGGGTCGGCGGTGGCCAGGCGGGTGACGTCGACGAGGTCGGCCACAACGGCCGACGCGGTCGGCTCGGCGCCGGCGCCCTTGCCGTAGTAAAGCGTGGTGCCCACGGCATCGGCCTGCACGACGACGGCGTTCATCGCACCTTCGACGTTGGCGATCAGGCGGGTCGACGGGATCAGCGTCGGGTGCACGCGCAGCTCGATGCCGTTGTCACGACGGCGCGTGATGCCCAGCAGCTTGATGCGATAACCCAGTTGCTCGGCGTACTTGATGTCCGTCGCCTGCAGGCTGCTGATGCCCTCGACATGGGCCTTGTCGAACTGCACCGGCACGCCGAAAGCGATGGCGCTCATGATGGTCAGCTTGTGGGCCGCGTCCACGCCTTCGATGTCGAAGGTCGGGTCGCTTTCGGCATAGCCCAGACG
>SEEY01000033.1 GCA_004211235.1 Rubrivivax sp. | reverse complement strand
CTGATGGCCTCGGCCTCGCAGGCCTTCGGCCTGGACGCGAAATCACGCGAGCAACTGGCGCAGGCGGCGCAGGCCATCCTCGCCAGCCCGGAATGCCGGCCGTTCTTCGACCCCGCCGAGCTGGCCTGGGCCGGCAACGAGGTGGCCGTGGGGCAGGGCGGCGACGACCAGCGCATCGACCGCCTCGTGCAAAGGCGCGACGGCAGCTGGTGGGTGCTGGACTACAAGCTCGGCGCCACGCCCGAGCGCGAGCCGGCCTATCTGGCGCAGATGCGCGGCTATGTCGCGGCGGTGCAGGCGCTGCAGCCGGGCGAGCCCGTTCGGGCCGCTTTGATCAGCGGCACCGGAAGGCTCGTAATCGTCAGCTAGAATGATCGGCTTGTTCGGGGCGTAGCGCAGCCTGGTAGCGCATCTGCTTTGGGAGCAGAGGGTCGCGAGTTCGAATCCCGCCGCCCCGACCATCCATTCCATCCGGCCTCCACGGCATCAGCCCTGGAGGCCGGCCTCATTTCGGGCCCTGGATTTCGCGTGGCGGGGAGGCCGCGGCGATGGAGCCATTGCTTGGCCGCGGCGGCTGGCCGCGTTATCGACTCGCCTTGGCCGCGGCGGCGCTGCTGCTGGCGGCTGGCGTGCCGGCGCAACCCGGCCGCCCGGCGGCCGGCGCCTCCGCTGCAGCGGTGGACGCCTCAGTGGCCCGCGGCACCGCGTGGATCTGGCCGGACAGCAATGGCCCTCGACGGTTGGCCGAGGCCGCGGCGGCCCCGCCCTATCGCGAGGCGGCGGTGCTGGTCGAATCCCTCGTGCTGCGGGCGACCGGCGTCGAGCGGGGTGGCCGCCGGCAGCCGCTGGCCCTGCCTGTGGGCGTGCGCCTCGTGCCGGTCGTGCATGTCGAGGCCGCCGCGGATGCACCGGCTGACCTCACCACCGCCCAGCGCGGCGCCGTCATCGCCGCGCTGCGTCGCCAGGCACGCCACGCCGGTGCAGGCCTGGTGCAGCTCGACTTCGAGGCGCCGCCACGCCAGCGCGAGGCCTACCGTACCCTGGTCGCCGCCGCGCGTGCGGCCTTGCCCGGCGACGTGCGCCTGAGCGTCACCGTGCTGGCGCACTGGTGCACGCAGGGCGACTGGCTGGACCGGCTCGGCGTCGACGAGGTCGTGCCGATGCTTTATCGCCTCGGGCCGCATGCCGCCGAGTGGCGCGCCCGCTTCGAGCGCGGCGATGCCGGCCTGGCGCGCCACTGCCGCGGCCCCGCGTTGGGCTTTGCTACCCACGATCCGCCGTCGCCCGCGCTGCTCGCCCGCGCGGCCCGGCCCTATTGGTTCGACGAGGCCGCCTGGTCGAACCCGTCCCGTCCTCCTGCTCATCTCATGCCATGAAGAAACCCGGTTTGTCCCTGCTTCAGATCGGCGCCGCGCTGGCCGCTTTCGCGCTCGCGTCGTTGGTTCAAGCCGCCCCGCCTGGAGACGATGCCGACCTGCCCGAGACGCTGCGCCGCAGCTACGTGGGGCCGGTCGTCGGCCCCGCCGCCGACACGGCTTATGCGCGTGGCGCGCTCGGCCTGATCCGGCCCAGCTTCGGCCGGGCATCGCTCTTTGTGGCCTGGCGCGTCATGCATCTGCCGGTCGGCGCGCTGGCCAGGGAGAGCCATGAACGCAAGGGCAGCTGGCAGGACGGCGTCGCATCGCCGCTGCCGGCGACAGACGAGATCGAGGCCTGGCTCGCCACCCGCGGCGCGCTGCAGCCGAGGCCGCCCGCCGTGCGGCCAGACTACTTTCGCGCCGCCAGGCTGAAAGTGGAGGGCGCTGGCGAGCTGGAGATGGTGGAGGGCCAGTGCGGCGCCGATGCCTTCGGCTTTGCCACGCGCCTGCTGCGTGAGCTTGTCGCCGATGCCTCGTTGAAGCCGGCGGACCGGCTGGCATGGATCGCGGGCCAGGACGCCGTCTTTGCCCGCTGCGCCTGGGCGCCCGGCAAGACGCCACCGCCGCCCTTGCCTGCCTTGCCGCCCGGCAACGCGCCGGCCAGGCTGAAGGCGCTCAATGCTTACCAGCGCGCCGCGGCCTTGTTCTACGGTGACGACTACGCCGCCGCCCGCGAGGCCTTCGACGCCATCGCCGCCGTGCCCGACCAGCCGATGCGCGCCTGGGCGACGCTGGGTGCACTGCGCAGCCTCGTCCGCGACGCGGTGAGGGATGCCGAGTGGGACGCTGCCGTTGCCGACGCCTGGACGCGCCGCAACCTGCGCGGCGCCGAGTTCAGCGCCGCAGTCGCCGAGCCGGCGGCACGCCACCGCACGCGCGCCGACGCCGCCCTCAAGGAGATCAGCGCCCGCGCTCAGGCCGCCACCGCAGACGCCGCGCTGGCACCCGTGCACTCGGCCGTCGCCTACACGATGCGACGGGCCCTCATCCAGCTGGCGCCGCTGGTGCCGCTGCGCCTGGCGATGGAGAAGCTGGAGCGCGTCGAGGACAACCCCTATGCGCCGGGCACGCTGGACCTCTTCCAGCAGCTCTATCCGCAGGTCTCGTCCGACCGCCCCGTGGGCGTGCTGGCCGCCCAGTTGCGCCGCCATGCCTGGTTCGATTTCGTCGTCACGGTGCAGGCCTGCACCGACACGCCGGCCGCCGTGGATCCGGTCGCCTGCGACGCCGAGCATGGCCATGCGCTGCAGCGCTGGCAGGAAACCAAGGCCAATGCCTGGCTGCTCGCCAGCCTGATGACGGCCCGCCAGCCCGCCGCGGCCGACCTGCCCGCGGCCGAGGCAGCGCGTGCCGTACCCGCCGAGCGGCCGGAGTGGGCCAGCCTGCAGTTCCATGCCGCGCGCGTGTTGCGCGCCCTCGGCCGTGCAGGCGACGCCCGTGCCGCCATCGAGGCCGTGGCCGCGTCACGCACCGTGCACAAGCGCGACCGGCCGCTGCTGGAAGCAGAACAGCCGGGCCTGGCCCGCCAGCCGGCTTTCACCGAGGCCCGGGTGCGCGCCGAGTACGACCGTTTCGTGGCGCTCGGTTCGACCGAATACCGCGTGCGCCACCTGCTCGTGCCGACGCGCGAGCAGGCGGACTCGGCGCTGGCCCGCATCCGTGGTGGCGACCGCTTCGAGGTCGTCGCCGCTGCGGTGTCGACCGACCCCGGCTCGCGGGCCAAGGGAGGCGATCTTGGCTGGACCTTGCCGTCCTACTTCGTGCCGCCGTTCGCCGAGGCGGTGAAGCGGCTCGCGCCCCGGGGCGTGACGGACGCGCCGGTGCAGACGCCGTTCGGCTGGCATGTCGTCGAGGTCACCGAGGTGCGCCCCCGGGTCGTGCCCGCCTACGAGCAGTTGAAGGCGCGTCTGCTGGAGGCGATGGAGCGGCGGGCCGCGCAGCCGCAGAAATAGCCCGGCCGGCCGGGCGGGCAAAGGCGGCCATAATCGCCGCCTGCATCCCGCCGCCGGCCGCCAGCCGCGGCGGGTTTGTCTTTTGTGAGGCCCCGCATCCGGGGGCGTTCACCCTGGGGCATCCCCGACATTCGACCGCACGGTCGGCCGGGACAATCTCCGGACCTTCGCTGCAACACGCGGCCAGCCACAAGCCGGCCCGAGACTTCATGGCACTCCAACACCTGACCGACGAGCAGACCGCCACCTGGACCCGCGCCCAAAAGGACGAGTGGTGGTTCAAGAACATCTTCCGCGGCGACATGGCCCAGCTGACGCTGCGCTCGGGGCTCACGGGCTTCCTGCTCGGCGGCGTGCTGTCGTCCACGGGTCTGTACATCGGCGCCAAGACGGGTATCTCGCTCGGCGTCGGCCTCACGTCGGTGATCCTGGCCTTTGCGCTGTTCCGTGCGCTGCACGCGGCGGGCCTGGCGCAGGACTACACCATCCTCGAGAACAACTGCACCCAGTCCATCGCCACGGCGTCGGGCTATGTGACGACGGCGCTCATCTCCAGCCTGCCGGCCTACATGATGGTGACGGGCCATGTGCCACAGGGATGGCAGATCGCCGTGTGGATGTTCCTGGTGTCGCTGGTGGGCGTGCTGCTGGCCTTCCCGCTGAAGCGTCGTTTCATCAATGAAGACCAGGCGCCCTTTCCGGAAGGCCGGGCCTGCGGCGTCGTGCTGGATTCGCTCTATCACGGCAAGGGCGGCGAGGGCATGTTCAAGGCCAGGCTGCTCGGCTGGGTGGCCGGCGGCGCGGCGCTGCTGCAAGGCCTCTGCGGCGAAGGCTGGATGAAGCTGGTCCAGTTCAAGCTGCTGGCCATGGACAAATGGGCCGGGCTGCAGGAGCCCTGGCATCTGCATGAACGCATCGACGACTACTACTACGCCTGGGCCGTCAAGGCGCATGGCTTCATCCCGAGCATCCTGGGCACGGACTTCCGCACGCTCGGCCTGCGCCTGGTGCTGGATGCCGCGCTGATCGGCACCGGCGGCCTGATGGGCATCGCCGTTGCGGCGAGCTGCTTCCTCGGGGCCTTCATCAACTTCGTTGTGCTGGCGCCGCTGATGATCCAGGCGGGCGACATTGCGCCGCGCCTGGGCCCGGATGGCGTGTTGATGCCGCTGAGCCGCGTCGAGATCGTCAACCAGTGGTCGCTGTGGTGGGGCGTGACGATGATGGTCGTCGGCGCGCTGGTGTCGCTGCTGGCCAAGCCCGAGATCTTCACGAGCGCCTTCAAGCGCAAGACGCCCGCCCAGATCGCTGCCAAGAACGATCCCGGGAACGACCTGCTCAAGCACATCGAGGTGCCGCTGTGGATCAGCTGGATCGGCGTGCCCGTGGTGAGCCTGATGGGCTGCTACGCCACGCATGCCTTCTTCGGTGTGCCGCTGTGGCTGACCATCGTGTCGCTGCCGCTGATCTTCGTGCTGACGGTCATCTGCACCAACTCCATGGCGCTGACGTCCTGGACGCCCACGGGCTCGTTGTCCAAGATCACCCAGTTCACGATGGGCGCGCTGGACCGCAGCAACCCGGGCTCCAACCTGCTGCCGGCCGGCATGACGGCCGAGATCGCCTCCAACGCGGCCAACCTGCTGTCGGACATCAAGCCCGGCTACATGCTGGGCGGCAAGCCGCGCCACCAGGCCATCGGCCACATCATCGGCAACTTCGCCGGCGTGCTGGTCTGCGTGCCGCTGTTCTTCCTGCTGTTCATCAAGACGGATGCCAACGGCGTGGCCAGCGCGGCGGGCATGGTGTCCGACCAGTTCGGCTTCCCCGCTGCGCTGCAGTGGAAGGGCGTCGCGGAAATCATCGCCAAGGGGCTGAAAAGCCTGCCCACCTCGGCGCTGATCTCGATGGGCCTGGCGGCCGTGGCTGCCATTGCCATCGAAGGCGCGCGCATCGCCACCAAGGGCCGCTCGGGGCTCTCCGCCGTGGCCATCGGCCTGGGCGTCACGCTGCCGCCGCAGGCCACCTTCATGATGTTCGTCGGTGCGCTGATGTTCTGGTTCATGGCCAGGAAGCACAAGCAGGCGGGCACCCGTGGCCACCGCATCTGGGTCGAAGGCATGGAGCCCATCTGCGCCGGCCTGATCTCCGGCGCCGCATTGATGGGCATCGGCGACGCGATCATCAACGTGCTGATCTGATAATCACGAGTTCTGACTGCCCATAGCTCAACTGGATAGAGCAGCGGCCTTCTAAGCCGCAGGTTCCGGGTTCGATTCCTGGTGGGCAGGCCACAACCTCTCAAGAAAGTGCCCAGACCTCAACAAGGCCTCGGCGCTTTCCCCGTTGGCGGGTTGCTTCAGATCAGCCGCGCCAGCATCCTGGCTTCGGTCACTTCGTCCCAGGCCAGCGGGTAGAAGCTGCGGGCCGACGCCACGGAATCCGGGTGTCCGCCCCACAGGGCGATCTGCTCGCGCACGGTGGCGAAGTCGATGCTCATCAGCACCGCGGGCGCCTGCACGCGCGGGTTGTGCCGGGCGCCGGTGAAGGGCACCAGGCCCAGGCAGCGCCGGTAGAAGCCGACGTGGCGCGGATTGACCTCGATGACGAGGCGATCACAGCGCGCCCGGCGGTGGGCGTGCAGGTAGCCGAGGTGAAAGATCTGCGCGAGCACGCGCTTGGGGTCGCGGGAGTGCTTGTCGACCGCCAGGCCGCCGAACTCGCAAAGGCTGATGCCGGCCGCGCGCAATTCGTCAAGCTCTGCCCCGAACATCAGATCCGCGTGCAGCCCACCGGCGCCGTCGAAACGCACGGACAGCGTGCCGACGATCCGCTCGCCATCGCGCGCCGTGCAGACGACGTCGCCATCCTGGCTGCGGCTGCTGTAGCGCTCGCGGCTCACGTGCAGGCCGCGGTCGCCGTAACGGCGTTCCACCAGATCGAGCGCGTCACCGTCCAGCCCGCCAAAGCCGCTGTCCAGCGCCAGAGGCGCTCGTGCGTGAGGGTTCGACAGCGAACCGCGTTGGGCTTCAAGAATGGACATCATGGAACGGCTACCTCTGTTTGCGCTCAGTGCGCGGCGGCGAGTCTAGGGACGCGAAGGGCCCGTTTTCCCTGCGCTCACAGACCGATACACCAGCGGGCTGAGGTCCATGCGATTTCTCACGTCGTCGGATGTCCCCAGAGCGACGCGGCGCCGTCCTACGTGGTCAGTCCGATGGCGCACTTAGGCTTGCATGGCCTGCCGTCCTCCTCCCTCCCTGAGGCAGGCACTCGCCGCGTGAGCGTGCGGGGGTTGTGTCCCCGGCCCCAGTGCCGGGGACACTTTTCTATGCGGTGCTTACATGCAGATCCAGTTCGCACAACTTGATGACGAGTCCCTGCTGCAGCTGCGCTCAGTGCTGCGCCGCGTGACGACGTTGCATGCCTTGGCCGGCGCCGTGCCAGCTCAGGAGGAGGCGGCCCCAGGCCCAATCCCCGTCGTACGTAGGCATGGCCCTGCGGAGGGCCGCGGAAGCCCGTTCCGCATGTCCCGCGACAGCGCGGCCTGCCGTCCTACATCGACTGCGGACGCCGCGCGCTAAATTTCCCTCGGGCTTCGGCCCCCTGCTGTTCCTCCCTGAGCAGGCGTCTTCCGCGACAGCGGAAGACGGTTTGGACCCTGGCCCGATGGGCTGGGGTTTCTTTTTTGGCGTGTCCGTCGCCCCCTCTTGCCGCTTCGCCGACGTGATGCTGGAGGCTCAGCAAATCACATCGCATGACGTGGCAGATCCGGCGGCGCCGCAAATCGAGCCGCGGGGCCCTGGTTCACACCGCAGAGCGGGCCGATTTCGCCGCGCGGCTGACGGCGCCACGGGCTCCCGCGGCGACGCCTGGAGCTGCGAACCCTGCTAACGCTGCTGGAGCTGTCGCTGCCCGAACAGCGCATCACGCGCCTTGTCGTCCGTCAGCGGCCTGCGGGCGCCCGCCAGCACGTCGAGCCCGCGCTGTACGGCGGGCCGCCTGGCGATCTCGTCGAACCAGCCTTTCAGGTGCGGGTAGTCGCTCATCTCCACGCCCTGGTTCTTCCAGGAGCGCAGCCAGGGGAAGACGGCGATGTCGGCGACGGAGTAGTCACCGCCGCCGATGTAGGTGGCGTGCGAGAGCCGCTTGTTGATGACCCCGTACAGGCGCCGCGCCTCGTTGGTGTAGCGCTCAATGGCATAGGGCAGCTTCTCGGGCGCGTAGATGCGGAAGTGGTGCGCCTGGCCCAGCATCGGCCCGAGCCCGCCCATCTGGAACATCAGCCACTGCAAGACCTCGTATTTGCCGCGCACGTCGGCGGGCAGCAGCCTGCCGGTCTTGCCGGCGAGGTAGAGCAGGATGGCGCCGCTCTCGAACAGCGAGATCGGCTGGCCATCGGGACCGTCGGGGTCGGTGATGGCGGGAATCTTGTTGTTGGGACTGAGGGCCAGGAAGTCGGGCGCGAACTGGTCGCCGGCACCGATGTCCACGGGATGGACCCGGTACGTCAGGCCGCACTCCTCCAGCATGATGTGCACCTTGTGGCCGTTCGGTGTGGGCCATGAATACACTTCGATCATTCGTCGCCTCCGTGCGGTGCGCCTCAATCAGCCTTGATTCTCAGACTTCTCAACTCATGGTGGTAAAGCAAGTCAAGCACTGGCTGGTGGCCCGGGCCAACGCGGCGCGCTGGCGTCCGATCCAGGACTGGGCCGAGGCACGCGGCGCCGAATTCACGCAGACACGCGATGGCCAGGGCTTCCTCATCGAGCAGCCCAAGGCGCTTCCGGGGCCGCTGCGCGTGGAGTGGGGCGTGTCGCAACGCAGCTACCTGCCAGGCACCGAACTGCGCATGCGCTGCGAGATGCGCCTGCATCCGGATCTGCAGCTGATGGTGGTGTGCCGGGCGCTGATGGAAAACCTCGAGCGCGCCGTGTTCGAGGCCTACACCGACACGCTCAAGACCCGCATCGACACCGACACGCCGGAGGAGATGCGCTGGCTGGTGATGTTCCCCAAGTTCAACAACGCCGCTTCGCAGATCGTGCGCCAGCGCTTCGGTGTCGTCGGCGTGACCAAGGAGCTCACCGGCGCCTGGATCGACGGTGAGCTGAGCGACGCGCTCGCGCAGGCCAGCCAGGATCTGCTGCCCGAGGGCCATCCCTTCGTGCTGATGAGCATGCGCGGCAACCTCTACCTGCGCACCGAGATGAGCGAGCCGGACCTGGACCGGGTGCAGGCGCTGGTGCGGCTGCTGGAGATTGCGGCGCGCGAGGCGCAGCGGGTCAACGGTCGCCTCACCGACGCGGGGGCCTGGCCGACGACGCAGTCCGTCGCCTGGACACCGTCGACCCGGCCGGGCGACGTGTGCTGACGGCTGTTTCTGGCCGAGCGCGGGGCCGCTCCCCAGCCGGCCGGCGCTTTGGGATGCTCGCCGTTCCCTCGGGGACCGGTCAGGTCGCGCGCGTTCAGTGCGGCGGACTGGACGAAGGGCTCACGCTTTCCTGGCGAAGCGCCAGGCCAGCTCCGACAGCGGCCGCGCGCTCCTGGCGGTTTCTTTCGCCTGCTCGCTTGAGGCCGTGCCGTCCACAACGCGCTTGGCAATGCCCTGCACGATGGCAGCAATGCGGAACAGGTTGTAGGCCAGGTAGAAGTTCCAGTCCGCCATGACGGGTTCTATGTCTGCGCGACCGGTGCGTTCGCAATAGCGCTGCACGTAGTCGCGCTCGCCCGGGATGCCGAGCGCCTCAAGGTCCTGGCCGCCCAGCCCGCGCGCGGCCCCCGATGTCCGGATGTGCCAGCTCATGCAGTGATAGCTGAAGTCGGCCAGCGGGTGGCCGAGCGTCGACAGCTCCCAGTCGAGCACGGCAATGATGCGCGGCTCGGTGGGGTGGAAGACGACGTTGTCCATGCGGTAGTCGCCATGCACGATGGCGATCTCCCGCTCGTCTCTCGCCGACGCCGGGATATGCGCCGGCAGCCAGGCGAGCAGCGCGTCCATCGCCGGATTCGGCTCGGTGACGGAGGCCAGGTATTGCTTGCTCCAGCGGCCGATCTGGCGCTCGAAGTAGTTGCCCGGCTTGCCGAAGGATTCGAGGCCCCGCGCCTTGAAGTCGACCTGGTGCAACGCCGCGATGACGCGGTTCATCTCGTCGTAGTGCGCGGCGCGTTCGGCACGGCTCATGCCCGGCAGGCTCTGGTCCCACAGCACACGCCCCGGCATGAACTCCATGACGTAGAAAGCGCGGCCGATGACCGCCTCGTCTTCGCACAGGGCCAGCATTGCCGGCACGGGCACGTCGGTGCCGGCCAGGGCGCCCATCACCAGGAACTCGCGCTCGATGGCATGGGCCGACGGGAGCAGCTTGGCCACCGGCCCAGGCTTGCTGCGCATCACGTATTGCGCGCCGGGCGTGGTCAGCAGATAGGTCGGGTTGGACTGGCCACCCTTGAATTGCGCGAGCGTCAGCGGGCCGGCATAACCGTCGATGTGGGCGCACAGCCAGGCGTCGAGGGCCACGGAGTCCAGCGGCTGGGCGAGGGGGCGGGTGCCGGTGAATGCTTCCATGGAGCTTGTTCTGGTGTAGCGCGCGAACTTTCCATTCTGCGAGCCCTCACCCGCCCGCCGTGTCGCCGCAGCGTCAGCGGCCTGCGGCGGCCAGAAGCTTGTCGCGGTTGAGCACGACCAGACGCGTCGGCTCCACGCGCACCGCGCCTTCGCGCTCGAAGGCCTTGAGCTCCTGGTTCACGCGCTGGCGCGAGGCGCCGAGCAACTGGGCGAGGTCTTCCTGCGCGAGCTGCAGGCCGATGCGCACCTCGTCGCCCTCCTGCACGCCGTAGGAGCGCGCCAGCAGCAGCACCTGCTTGGCCAACCGTGCGGACAGCGGCCGCGTGTTGAGGTCCTCGATCATGTCGAACATCAGGCGCAGCCGGCGGCAGTTGAGCCGCAGCAGCGCGTCGTACAGCTCCGAATGCGCCTGCAACAGCGCACGGAAGTCCGCCTTGCGCACGCACAGCAGCGTCGTCTCACCGTGTGCATAGGCATCGTGCGTGCGAGGCAGGCCGTCGAAGAGGGCGATGTCGCCGAACCAGGTGCCGGGCTCGACATAGGTCAGCGAAATCTGCTTGCCCGCCAGCGACACCGAGCTGACGCGTACGGCGCCCTTCGCGACGGCGGACCATTCCTCGGCCGGCTCGCCGCGATGGGACAGCATGGTCTCGTCGGTCAGTCGGCGCACGAACGCGCGCTGCAGGATGTCGTTGCGCAAGGATTCGGACAATCTGGAGAACCAGGGGCCCTGGTCGATCTGCAGGCGTTCTTCGGGGGTGAGGCTGAGTGCGTTCATGGCGGAGGCATTGTGCAACCCGTGAGGGCGCGTGGCCCCATGCTAGAGTGAACCGCGTTGTCCTCCTCCCCCTCGTTCAACCGCTTGTAGCCGACCGCTGTCAATGCCTATCACGGCCGTGCGCCCGACGTTGCTCACCTCCGCCTTGGCACTGATGATGGGCCTGCCTCCCCAGGGCGCCGAGGCCATCGGACTGGGCCGGCCGCAGGTCCTCTCCGCGCTCGGCAAGCCGCTCGACGTGAGCGTGCCGCTGTCTCTGGCCGAGGGTGAGCCGTTGCCTGACAACTGCGTGCGCGCCGAAGTGTCTGCAGGCGATGCGCGAGTGCCCGCCGGGCTGTTGCAGATGCGCGTCGAGGGTGAAGCGGGCCAGCAGCGCATCCGCCTGCAAAGCCTCGTTCGCATCGAGGAACCGGCCTTGCGCATCACGCTGGCCCTGGGCTGCCCGACGAAGCTGACGCGCGAGTTCAGCGCCTTCGTCGATCCGGCGACCGCGGCGGCCGCTTCGCCAGCGACTGCGATGGCGCCGCCACCCGCTCCCGCGCCTGTTCAGACATCGGTTCGGCTGGAGGCGGAAGCCTCTCCGTCGGTGCCGGCGCCAACGGCGAAGCCGCGCGCCCGACCCAAGCCCCGCGCGCAAGGTCCCCGCCTGGTGCTGGAGCGCCCGGAGGTGCTGGTCGCCGACGCGCCGCGGCCGGTGAAGCCGGCGAGCGACGCCGAGACCGAGCTGACGCCCGAGCTGGAAGCCCAGATCACCTTGCTCGAACAGACCGTCGCGCAACTTCGCGCCGAGCTGGACGCCCGCCAGCAGGCCGAAGCGGCCCCTTCCGCATCCGCTGCCTCGCTGCCGGCGCCCATGGCGTCGCAGTCAGCGTCGGTTGTAACGGCCACGGCGCCGGCAGCCGCTCAGCTTGCGCGCACCTCGCCGCTGCGCGATCCCATGACCTGGGTGCTGACGCTCGGCCTGAGCCTGCTGGCCGGTGCTGCCGCTTTCTACGGCAGCCGCTGGCGGGATGAGCGAGCGCGCCGCGAGCTGGCCTACTGGCGCGCCCTGCATGCAGCCGAGGGTGCGGCGCCGCTACCGCCGCCCCCGGGCCCGCCGCCTGGTTTCGCGCCTGCGGTCCGCGGCAACGCGGCCGCTCTGCCGGACGAAGGTCAGCACCAGTCCACACGTCCACAGCCGCGGCCCATGCCGTGGCCACCCGCACCCATCGCCGCCCTGGCCCCGGCGGAATCGCTCCCGCAGTCGATGCAGGCCACGCAGCGACTGCCCGTGCAGGCCGCGGCAGCGCCAGAGCACTCCGAACAGTTGACCGTTGCAGACGAACTGCTGGACCTGCAGCAGCAGGTCGATTTCCTGCAGTTGCTCGGTCAGCAGGAAGCGGCTGCCGACCTGCTGGCCAACCGGCTGGCGCGTGGCAACGCAGGCGCCATGCCGTATCTGATGCTGATGGAGCTGTGCCAGCAGCGCGGCGAGCCGGAGGTGTTCGCCGAGCTGGTCAAGCAGTTCGAGGCGCGGTTTCGCACGCCGGCGCCGTCCTGGTCACAGAGCCTGTCGCGCGGCCGGCCGCTCGATGCCAACCCCAGCGTCATCGCCCATCTGCAGGTCGTCTGGCCGGACGCCGGTGCGGCAATGCAGATGCTGCAGGAGCTGCTGGCTCGCGGCGCCGGCCGGGGCGCGCCGCATTTCGAGCTGCCCGCCTTCCGCGACATGCTGACGCTGTACAGCGTGGCGCGTGATCTCTTCGAGGCTGGCCTGCGCGGGGAAGACGTCGATCTGATGCTGCCCCTGGACTCGCAGTTCGGCAGAAGCTGAGGCGCGTCGGCCTGGGGCTGGCCAGCAAGCCCCGCAGGCCTCAAAGCTCGAAATCGTCCGCCTCGCCGTTCATTGCCTTTTCGATGAGCCGGCGGCCCAGACGCTCGGACAGGAGCTCGGCGAAGGTGTACACGTAGTTGCGCAGGTAGGCGCCGCGCTTGAAGGCGATGCGCGTCACGTTGCTGCCGAGCAGCGCGCCGAGCGGGCGGGCGACGAGGTCGCTGTTGGCGGGCTCCTCGCGCATCGCCATTTCGGCGACGATGCCCACGCCCATGCCCAGCCGCACATAGGTCTTGATGACGTCGGAGTCGATGGCTTCCAGCACGACGTTGGGCGTCAGGTGACGCGCCGCGAAGGCCTTGTCGATGCGCGTGCGGCCGGTGAAGCTCGGGTGATACGAGACCAACGGCTCGGCGGCGAGCTGCTCCAGGTTGACGCGCTCGACCGACGCCAGCGGGTGATCACGCGGCACCACCATCACGTGCTGCCATTCGTAGCAGGGCAGGGTGACGAGCTCGTCGTACTGGGCCAGCGACTCGGTGGCGAGGCCGAGGTCGGCGGTCTCGTCGATCAGCATGCGCGCGACCTGGTCGGGGCTGCCCTGGTGCAGGCTGATGCGCAGTTGCGGCAGATGCTTGCGCAGCTGGGCGACGGGCATGGGCAGCACGTAGCGCGCCTGGGTGTGCGTCGTCGCGATCGAGAAGGTGCCGCTGTCCTGGCGGGAGTACTCCTCGCCGATGCGCTTCAGGTTGCCCACCTCGCGCAGGATGATCTCGATGCAGGCCAGCACCTGCTGCCC
>SEEY01000585.1 GCA_004211235.1 Rubrivivax sp. | reverse complement strand
GCGCACGTATCCTTGGCCCCATGGTTCTCTTCCCAGCCCTGGCCGCCCGCTGGCAAAGCTGGTGGCAGTCCCGCCAGCCCGTCGCCGACACCCACGTCACGACCCAGCGCAATGTCTACATCGTGCCGACCCTGGCTGGCCTGGCCTTTTGCGGCACGCTGGGCGTGCTGCTGCTGGCGAGCATCAATGAGCAGCTCAGCCTCGGCTATGCGCTGACCTTCGCGTTGACCGGCGCGGGGCTGGCCTCGATGCACACCACGCATGCCAACCTGCGCGGGCTGCAGATGGACATGAAGGCGCCGGAAGGTGTGCATGCCGGCGATGAGTTCACGCTGGAGCTGCGCCTGCACAACCCGGGCAAGGCGCGCTTCGGCATCGCCGTCAGCGCCCAGCTCGACAGCGGTGCCAGCGAGCCGGCCTGGGTCGACGTGCCGGCCCTCGGCCATGCGGTGCTGAAGCTGCGGCTGCCGGCGTTGCAGCGCGGCCTGCGCGAACTGCCGCGGCTGATCGTCACGACGCGCTTTCCGCTCGGCTTCTTCCGCGCCTGGAGCTATTGGCGGCCCGCCTCCAGGGTCTGGGTCTATCCGCGCGCCGAAGCGGTGCTGGCGCCCTTCCCCACTCAGGCCGAGGCCGGCGCGGGCGAGGCGGCATCGACGCGCCAGTCCGCCAGCGGCACCGACTTCTCCGGCGTGCGCAGCTACCGCCGCGGCGACTCGATGAAGCAGATCCTGTGGCGCAAGTCCACGCTGGCCATGGAGCAGGGCTCGCCGCCCTGGGTGCGCGAGACCGAGGCGCCGCTGGCCAAGGACCTGTGGCTGGACTGGCGCGACACACAGGGTCGGGATGTCGAGGCACGCCTGTCGCGCCTGACCGCCTGGGTGCTGGCCGCCGAGCGCCAGGGCCAGCCCTACGGCCTGCGTCTGGCCGGCCCCGAACTGGCGCCGTCGCTCGGCGCCTCCCATCGGCAGGCCTGCCTGGAAGCGCTGGCGGAGTTCGGCGGATGAATGCCGTGCAGACCTGGTGGCGGCGCCTGCCGCGCGACACGCGCGACAGCCTCTTCCTGCTCGGCGTCATCACCACCGCCATGGCGCCCCATGCCGACCACCTGCCCCTGTGGGCCACCGCACTGACGGCCCTGGTGCTGCTCTGGCGCGCCCAGATCGCCTGGCGCCAGCGGCCGCTGCCCAGCCGCTGGTGGCTGCTGGGCATCGCGCTGATCTACGGCGCGCTGACGTGGCTGACCTTCCGCACCCTCGTCGGCCGCGAGGCCGGCATCACGCTGCTGACCGTGCTGATGGCGCTGAAGACGCTGGAGCTGCGCGCCCGCCGCGACGCCTTCGTCGTGTTCTTCCTCGGCTTCTTTCTCGTGCTGACGCAGTTCCTGTATTCGCAGTCGCTGCTGACCGCGGTGGGCGCCCTGCTGTCGCTGTGGGGGCTGCTGGCCGCAGTCGTGCTGGCACAGATGCCGTCCACCGAAACCCAGGGCGTTCCCAGCATCGCCATCGCCGCCCGTCGCGCCGCCAGCACGACGGCGCTGGGCCTGCCGGTCATGGTGCTGCTCTTCCTGCTGTTCCCGCGCATCGCGCCGCTCTGGGGCGTGCCGACCGAGAACATCGGCCGCACGGGGCTGTCCAACCAGATGGAATTCGGGGCGATGAACGAGATCGCCAACGACGACAGCATCGCCATGCGGCTGAAGTTCGACGGCCCGCTGCCGCCGCCGGAACAGCGCTACTTCCGTGGCCCGGTGCTGACCCGCTTCGACGGCAAGACCTGGCGCGCGCCCGACCCGCGCGTCAGCCAGGGCTGGCTGCGCGGCCGCGACGACCTGGCCACCACCGGCCCGGTCCTGCGCTACGAGGTGACGATGGAGCCGCTGCGCATCCCGGTGCTGCCGCTGCTGGAGATGAGCCCCGGCAGCGTCGGCGGCGAGCTGTCGCTGCCGGACCTGACGCTGACCCGCGGCCCCGAGCTGCAATGGCTGTCGCCGCGACCCATCACCGAGCGGTTGCGGCTGACCGCCAGTGCGCACCTGAGCTGGCAGGCCGGGCTGGGCCGCAACCGCCTGCACCAGCTGCGCGACGAGGTGTTGCCCGCCGCGCTCAACCCGCGCAGCCTGGCCTGGGCCCGCGAACTGGCTGCCCAGCCGCGCTTTGCCGGCCTGGCGCCCGGCCCGCGCGCCGAGGCGCTGGCCGCGGCACTGCTGGAGCATGTGCGCAACAACGACTTCCTCTACACCCTCTCCCCGGGCCGCTACGGCGAGGACTCGCCGCATGTCATCGACGAGTTCTGGCTCGACCGGCGCCTCGGCTTCTGCGAGCACTTCGCCTCCGCCTTCGTCGTGCTGATGCGCGGCATGGGCGTGCCGGCGCGCATCGTCACCGGCTTCCAGGGCTGGGACGCCGAGCCGCAGGACGGCTACCTGATCGTGCGCAATGCCAATGCGCATGCGTGGGCCGAGTACTGGGTCGAGGGCAAGGGCTGGCTGCGTGGCGACCCGACCGCCGCCGTGGCCCCCAATCGCGTCAGCCAGGGCCTGGCGCTGCAGCCGCAGCCCGGCGCGTACAACGTGCTGGGGCAACTGAACCCGACGCTCTGGCGCGCATTGCGGGGCGGCTGGGAGGCCGTCAACAACCGCTGGCAGCAGGTGGTGCTGAATTACTCGCGCCAGAACCAGTTCGACCTGATGAAGAAGCTCGGCTTCGAGCGCCCGGACTGGGCCGAACTCGGCCAGGCGCTGGCCGGCGTGATTTTCCTTTTCGCGCTGGCCGCGATGGCCTGGATACGCTGGAGCAGCCGGCCGCATGACGCCTGGAGCCGCCAGCGGGCGGCCATCCTGGCCGAACTGCGGCGCCTCGGGCTGGACGTGATGGAGGCGCAGTCGCCGCTGCGCTGGGCGGCGCTGGCTCGGGCCGCGTTCGGCGCCCGCGGCGAGGCCCTGGCCGGGCTGCTGACGGCGCTGGATGCGCACCGCTACGGCGCCGGAATCGCCGCGCGCAAGGCCGACGAACGCGCCTGGCAGCGCG
>SEEY01000584.1 GCA_004211235.1 Rubrivivax sp. | reverse complement strand
GTGCTGCGCACCGGCCAGCCCGGCTATGCGCCCGAGATCGAGACGGTCCAGGCCTATGACATCAACGACTACAAGACCAAGTCCGAGCTGACCCGCACGCGGCTGTACACCGTGCTGACGGCAGCGGTGCGCTCCTACCGCCAGATCTGCGCGCTGGAGGCCAACCGCCGTGGGCTGGAAATGATTGTCGAGAGCAGCACGTCGCTGTCGCGCATGCGTGGCCTGTCGCGCTTTGCCGAAGGCGTCGTCACGCAGCTGTGCGCGCTGCTCGGCATCCTGCCCGAGGGGCTGGTCTGCGCCCAGGTCAACGGCGACACGCAGGACGAAGTCCGCATCGTCGCCGCCGCGGGCCAGTACAGCAGCCTCATCGACCGCCCGCTGGCGCAGGTGAGGATTGCTGCCGTGCGCGAGCGCCTCGAGCGCTGCCTGCGCGAGCAGAAGAACTTCTACGACAGCGGCACCTGCCTGTATTTCGGCATGGGCCCGGGCCGGGCGATGGCGGCGCTTGTCGACGTCGGCCGTGATCTGGATGAGCTGGATCAGCAACTGCTGCGCGCCTTCTGCTCCAACATCGCCGTCGGCTTCGAGAACGTCGTGCTGTACAGCCAGCTGCTGGACCAGGCTTACAACGACCCGCTGCTGCGCCTGCCCAACCGCAACCGCTTCGTCGAGCTGCTCGACAAGAACCTGAAGGATCCGTCCGGTGTCACGCTCGCGCTGATCGACATCGACGATTTCTCCGACATCAACGACGCCTTCGGCCACCACTTCGGCGACCAGGTGCTGCAGGCCGTGGTGCACCGCCTGGGCGAGATGCTCGGCCCGAACATCGCCATGGCCCGCGTCGGCGCGGACACCTTCGGCGTGCTCGGCGAGCATGCCAAGGTCTGCCCGGAAAACGTGCAGGCCGTCTTCGCGGAGCCCTTCATCGTTGCCGGCGAACGGCTGCAGCTGTCGGCCACGACCGGCCTGGTGCGCCTGGGCGAATCCACGGCCGTCGGCTCGGAGCTGCTGCTGGATGCCCAGATTGCGCTCAAGCGCGCCAAGCAGCAGCAACGCGGCTCATCCCAATACTTCTCGGCCGCCATGGGCAGCGATGCGCGCGAGCGCTTCAAGCTGCTCAAGGGCCTGCGCACCGGCTTCGAGGAGAACCGCCTCTTCGTCGTCTACCAGCCGCAGGTCGAGCTCGTCAGCGGCCGTGCGCTCGGCGCCGAGGCGCTGCTGCGCTGGCGCACCGACGACGGCCGCTTCATCCCGCCCGACCAGTTCATTCCGCTGGCCGAGCAAAGCGGCCTGATCATTCCGATCGGCGAGTTCGTCATGCGCACGTCCTGCCATCAGCTGAAAAAGCTGCAGGCGCTCGGGCACACCGACTTCCGCATGGCCGTCAACATCTCGATGGCGCAGTTCCGCCACCCCGGCTTCATCGACATGCTGGCCCGCGCGTTGCAGGACAGCGGGGTGGTCGGCAGCGGCATCGAGCTGGAGATCACCGAGTCCATGGCCATGGAGGACGCCGACCTCGTGCTGCGCGTGCTGGCCGACATCAAGCAGCTCGGCTTCAGTGTCGCCATCGACGACTTCGGCACCGGCTTCTCGTCGCTCAGCCAGCTGCGCCAGCTGCAGGTGGATCGCCTGAAGATCGACCGGGCCTTCGTGCAGGAGGCGCAGACCTCCTCCGCCGGGTCGACCATCGCGCAGATGGTCATCAATCTCGGCCGCGGCCTGGGTCTGACCGTGATCGCCGAAGGCATCGAGACCGAGGAGCAGCGCCAGTACCTCGTCGGGCTGGGCTGCCATGAGGGCCAGGGCTGGCTGTTCGCCCGGCCGATGCCGGCCGACCAGCTTGAAAGCTTCATGGCACGAAGCTGAAGCCCCTCGCCCAGGCTTGCCGCTGAACGCGGGCAAGTTTGGTCGGTCTTGCAGACCGCGCAGCCGGCAGAGCGGCTGCTCTTCGGCAGGCACGACGAGTCCTCAAGACTCGCCGTGTCCGGCCTCAGCCCCCGAGGGGACGGCGATGCTTGCGGCATTCAGCCGCGCGCACATCGCCAGACGGGCCGGCTTGGCGAACTGGAGTCGGACACAGGCAGTCCCTGCGGACTGCTTGTGCCTACGGAAGGCCGTGGGCCTCTGGCCCATGGCCGGCCCGGCGCTCGGCCCGAAATACAGCTGACGCACCTAAACTCCGCCGTCCTCTCGACAGCCAGGAGCGTTCATGAGTCTCGCCAAGATCCTCGTCGCCCAAGGTGGCGGTCCCACCGCCGTCATCAACCAGAGCCTTGTCGGCGTCGTGCTCGAAGCGCGGCGGCAGGCCGGTGTGGGCAAGGTCTACGGCGCGCGCCACGGCGTGCGTGGCATCGTCAACGAGGACTTCGTCGACCTCACGCAGGAGACCAGCCACAACCTCGAACTGGTGGCCGGCACGCCGGCCTCCGCGCTGGGCTCCACGCGCGACAAGCCCGATGCGGCCTATTGCCACGAGATCTTCACGGTGCTGAAGGCACACGGCATCACGCACTTCTTCTACATCGGCGGCAATGACTCGTCCGACACCGTGCGCATCGTCTCGGAGGAAGCCCAGGCGGCCGGCTACCCGCTTCGCACCATCCACATCCCGAAGACCATCGACAACGACCTGGTGGGCAACGACCACACGCCCGGCTACGCCTCCGCCGCGCGCTTCGTCGCCCAGGCCTTCGCCGGCGCCAACCTCGACAACGCGGCGCTGCCGGGCGTCTATGTCGGCGTCGTCATGGGCCGCCATGCCGGCTTCCTGACCGCTGCCGCGGCCCTGGGCAAGAAGTTCGACGACGACGGCCCGCACCTCATCTACCTGCCCGAGCGCGCCTTCGACACCGAGCAGTTCCTGCGCGACGTGAAGGCCACCTACGAGCGCTACGGCCGCGTCGTGGATGCCCTCGCTGACGGCGATCACGCAGCGGCCGTAGCGCTCGTAGGTGGCCTTCACGTCGCGCAGGAACTGCTCGGTGTCGAAGGCGCGCTCGGGCAGGTAGATGAGGTGCGGGCCGTCGTCGTCGAAC
>SEEY01000583.1 GCA_004211235.1 Rubrivivax sp. | reverse complement strand
GCTGGCATGGCCGCACGCGCACGACTGGGCGCTGCGCATCAGCGTCGGCCGCGTCGAGCGCGACGGTCCGTTTTCCGCGTTCCCCGGTGTGCACCGCTGGCTGGCCGTCGTCGGCGGCGCCGGGCTGCGCCTGTTCGACTGGCCGCAGAGCCTGGGCGACGAGCCGCTGCGCTTCGAGGGGGGGCTGGCACCCGAGGCGACGCTGATCAAGGGCGAGACCGAGGTCTTCAACGTGATGGAGCGCCGGGGCAACCTGGAAGTCGAGTCGGCCAGCCATGTGCTGCTGCCGCGCACGCCGTGGGTCGGGCTGTTCACCGTCGAGGGCGGCCTGCTGGAGCACGGCCACCGCGCGATGCCGCTGGCACCGTTGACGCTGGCGTGGTGCGAGGCCCCAGCCACGCAGAGCTGTGTCTTCACGGGCCCGGACGCGACCGGCAGCCATGCCTGGTGGTTGACGTGGAACCCCGACTGACGCTCTGGCGCGGCGGTCGCCTGGCCACGCTGGCGGGTGCCACCGGCTGGGGGCTGGTCGACGACGGCGCGCTGCTCGTGGAGGACGGCCGGCTGCGCTGGGTCGGCCCGGTGGCCGAGCTGCCCGCGGAGGCCGCGGCGGCCGACGTCGTCGAGCTGCACGGTGCGTTGGTCACGCCAGGCCTGGTTGACTGCCACACGCACCTCGTCTACGGCGGCAACCGCGCCAACGAGTTCGAGCAGCGCCTGCACGGCGCGAGCTATGCCGACATTGCCCGGGCCGGCGGCGGCATCCGCGCCACGGTCGCCGCCACGCGCGCGGCGAGCGAAGCCGCGCTGCTGACCAGCGCCACCCGACGGGCCGGCGCGCTGATGCGCGAAGGCGTGACGACGCTGGAGGTGAAGTCCGGCTACGGGCTGGACGCCGACACTGAAGCCCGCATGTTGCGCGTGGCACGCCAGCTCATGGGCGTGGGCGTGCGCACCACCTACCTCGCTGCCCACGCGCTGCCGCCGGAGTTCACCGACGCCGACGCCTACATCGCGGCCGTGTGCCAGTGGCTGCCCGAGCTGCATGCGCAGGGCCTGGTCGACGCCGTCGACGCCTTCTGCGAGCACATTGCCTTCAGCCCGGCCCAGGTGGCGCGCGTCTTCGACGCGGCGCGTCATCTCGGCCTGCCCGTCAAGCTGCATGCCGAGCAGCTGAGCGACCAGGGCGGCGCCCGGCTCGCGGCCCGCTATGGCGCGCTCAGCTGCGACCACCTCGAATACCTGAGCCCGGCGGGCGTGCAGGCGCTGGCCGCGGGCGGCACCGTCGCCGTGCTGCTGCCTGGCGCCTTCTACGCGCTCAAGGAGACGCGCCTGCCGCCGGTGGCCGCGCTGCGCGAGGCCGGCGTGCCCATCGCCATCGCCACCGACCACAACCCCGGCAGCTCGCCAACGCTGTCGCCGCTGCTGATGCTGAACATGGCCTGCGTGCTGTTCGGCCTGACGCCCGAGGAGGCGCTGCGCGGCCTGACCGTCAACGGCGCCCGCGCGCTGGGCCTGGCGGACCGCGGCCGGCTCGTCGCCGGGCAGCGCGCCGACTTCTGTGTCTGGGATGGCGAACATCCGCGGGAGCTGGCAGCATGCTTCGGACATAACCCGCTGATAGAACGGGTGTTCGACGGGAACCAGGGAGGGTCATGAGTGTTTTTCAACTTCAGCAGGGCCGCGCGCCGCTGCTGATCAGCCTGCCGCATGTCGGCACCGAGATTCCAGCGGAACTCGCCACGCGCCTCGTGCCGCGCGCGCTCGCCAGCGAGGACAGCGACTGGCATCTGGAGAGGCTCTACGGGTCGGTGGCTTCAGCGTTGGGCGCCAGCCTCATCGTGCCGCGCTACAGCCGCTACGTCATCGACCTGAACCGCCCGCCGGACGACCAACCCCTCTACCCCGGCGCGTCGGGCGGCACCGGCCTGGTGCCTACGCGCTTCTTCACCGACGAGCCGCTGTACCGCGGCTTCGCCGGGCCGGATGCCATCGAGGTGAATGCGCGCCGCGAGGCCTACTGGCAGCCGTATCACGACGCGCTGGCCACCGAGCTGGCGCGGCTGCGCGACCTGCATGGCCATGCGCTGCTCTTCGACGGGCACAGCATCCGCTCCGAGCTGCCGTGGCTCTTCGACGGCGAGCTGCCCGCGCTCAACCTCGGCACGGCCGACGGCGCTGCATGTGCGCCCGCCCTCGCCGAGCGCCTGGCCAGGGTGCTGGCCGGCCAGGCGCGGTTCAGCCATGTCGTCGACGGCCGCTTCAAGGGCGGCTACATCACGCGCCACTACGGCCGGCCGGCGCAAGGCACGCATGCCGTGCAACTGGAGATGTGCCAGCGCTGCTACATGGACGAAGCCGCCGATCCGAGCGGTGCCTACGACGAGCGTGCCGCCGCTGGCGTTGCGCCGTTGATCGAAGAAATGCTCAGGGAGTTGTTGTCATGGGAGCCCTAAAGACACTGCACGCGCCGATGGCGTGGATCGATGGCCGCTGGCAGCGCGACGTGCTGCTGACGGTCGACGCGACCGGCCATTGGTCGGAGATCACCGTCAACCTGCCGCCGCCGCCCCATGCCGAGCGCTTGGCCGGCCCGGTCATCCCCAGCCTCGTCAATGCCCACAGCCACGCCTTCCAGCGCGCCTTCGTCGGCATGGCGGAACGGCGCGAGGCGGGCCAGGACGACTTCTGGAGCTGGCGCGACCGCATGTACGCGCTGGCGCTGCGCATCTCGCCGCTGCAGTTGCGCGCCGTGGCCAGCCAGCTCTATGCCGAGCTGCTGCGCGGGGGTTACACGCAGGTCTGCGAGTTCCATTACCTGCATCATGCGGCGGACCCTGCGCATGGCGGCCAGCCTCTGGACGACGAACTCGACATGGCCTGGGCGCTCGCGGCTGCCGCCGAGGACGTGGGCATCGGCCTGACGCTGCTGCCGGTCGTCTACACGCGCAGCGGCTTCGGCGTGAATGGCGCACACGCGGGCTTGCGGCCCGAGCAGCACCGCTTTGCCGCGGACGCCGACTGGGCCTGGCGCGCCTGCCAGCGCATCATGGCCGCCGGGCTGTCGCGGC
>SEEY01000582.1 GCA_004211235.1 Rubrivivax sp. | reverse complement strand
GAGGAACGCGACCATGCTTTTGCAGACCGTCCGTCCCAATATCGTGCAGGCCATACGGGCCTACCGGGTCGAGGACTTGATGCAGGCCGCCCATGAAGCGGGCCAGCACTTCCTGTACGCCAACCTGTCGGAGGCGCAGTCCAAGCAGGACGTCCTCGACGGCATTGCCCAGGCTTTCCTCTTCCCCGCTCACTTCGGCAAGAACCTGGACGCCCTGCATGACTGCATGACCGACCTCGTCCACAAGGCCGGCAGCCAGCCGGGCTTTGTCGTGGTGCTGGAGCAGTTGCCCGACAACGTGCGTTTCGACCGCGAGGCGAGAGAGCAGTTGCTCGATGTCTTCCGGGATACGGCCGATTACTGGGCCGACAGGAAGATAGCGTTCAGGTGCTTCTATTCTTTTCAGTAGCCCGCTCCCAAGATAACGGGTCATGGGAGCGGGCTGCTGAAGTGGCCCCGGTGATTGAAAAGCCCGCGCCGAAAAGCGCGAAGACGATCGGCAATCCCAACTTCGGCGTCAACATGCCGATGATGTGCAGTGCGTTCGACACGTCCATGTGGCTCAGTGCAGCTTGATGCGCTGAACCGCTGATGACGTGAAAACGGGACCCTCGGGTCCCGTTTTTCATTTCTGCTGCGCCACCTCGACGGCCAGCGCGACAAACTCGGCGACCGGCACTTCCTCGGCCCGGCGCTGCAGGTCGAAGTGGCCGGCGAAGCCGCGTTCGGTCAGCCAGCGGCCCAGGCTGTGGCGCAGCAATTTGCGGCGCTGCGAGAACGCACTGGCGACCAGTTCACCCAGCAGCTTGGGGTCCACCGCCGGCGGGACCTTCAACGGCTGCATGCGCACGATGGCGGAATTCACCCGCGGCGGCGGGTCGAAGGCCTCGGGCGGCACGTCCAGCACCGACTCGATGTCGTAGCGCCACTGCAGCATCACGCTCAGCCGCCCGAAATCCTTGTTGCCCGGCGCCGCGGCCATGCGGTCGACGACTTCCTTCTGCAGCATGAAATGCTGATCCACCACGTCGTCCACCGCACCCAGCAGATGGAAGAGGATGGGCGTGGAGATGTTGTAGGGCAGGTTGCCCACGACGCGCAGCCTGGCGCCCTTGGCGGCGGCGAGCGCCTTGAAGTCGACCTTGAGCACGTCGCTCTCGATGACTTCGACGTCGTCTCGCTTGCGCAGGCGCGCCGCGAGGTCGCGGTCCAGTTCGATGACGGTCAGCGGCTTGTAACGCGCCAGGATCGGCAGCGTCATCGCGCCGAGACCGGGGCCGATCTCGACGAGCGCCTCGCCGGCCTGCGGGTCGATCAGGTCGACGATGGCCTCGATCAGCGCCTTGTCGGTCAGGAAATGCTGCCCGAAGCGCTTGCGCGCAATGTGGGTGCCGCTCAATCCAGCCATTCGCGCACTTCGACGAAGGCCTTGGCGCGCAGTTCCTTGACCCAGTCCTGGTAGGCCTCCTCGTACTTCTGCTCGCGCAGCGCGCTGCGGGCCTGGTCGCGCAGCACCTTGGGCTCGATCTCGACGCTGCGGCGCTCCAGCACCTGGATCAGATGCACGCCGAAGCGCGACGGGACGGGGTTGGAGATGCCGTTGATCGCCAGGCCGTTCATCGCCTCCTCGAACTCGGGCACGAAGCCGCCGGCGCCCATCCAGCCGAGATCGCCGCCGGCTTCGGCACTGCCATCCTCGGAGTTGGCCTTCGCGAGGTCCTCGAACTTGGCCTGGCCAGTTTCAATCTGGCGCTTCATCTCGGCGAGGCGGCGCGTGGCGACCTCGGCGGTCAACTGAGCCGACGGCCGCAGCAGGATGTGGCGGGCGTGCGTCTGCAGGCTTTGCGTCAGGGAGCCGGCGCCCTGGCGTTCGACGACCTTGAGCACGTGAAAGCCGGCACCGCTGCGCAGCAGCTGCGGTGCGACCTGGCCGCTCTTCAAGCCGTTGACGGCGGCGACGAAGATGTCGGGCAGGCGGTCGGCCGGACGAAGTCCGATCTCGCCGCCCTTGGCCTTGTTGCTGTCTTCCGAGACTTCCCGGGCGATCTTGGCGAAGTCCTCGCCGGCCTTCGCGCGGGCCAGCGCGGCCTCGGCGATGGCGCGCTTCTCGGCGACCACGCTCTCCGAAGCACCCTCCGGAACGGTCACCAGCACCTGGGCCAGGTTGACCTGGCCGCCCTGCTCCAGCGCGGCGCGCTTCTTGTCGAGGTAGGCGTCGATCTCGGCGTCGCTGATCTTGATGCGGCCCTGCACTTCGCGCTCGCGCACGCGCTCGGTCATCATCTGGTCGCGCAGGTTCTCGCGGAAGCTCTTGTAGTCGGTGCCGTCCAGCTTGAGGCGCTCGCGCAGCTGGGCCATGGTGAGCTTGTTCTGCGCGGCGACGTTGGCGACCACGCGGTCCAGCTCGGCCTCGTCGATCTTCTGGCCGCTGTCGCGGGCATAGGTCACGAGCACCCGGTCCTCGATGAGGGCGTCCAGCGCCTGCTTGCGCAGGCCGGCCGTCTCGGGCATGGCCTCGCCGGCCTTGCGGGCCGCTTCACGCAGCTGCTCGGTACGGCGGATGACCTCGCTGGCGGCGACGACGTCCTGGTTGACGACGGCGGCGATGTAGTCCCCCGGCTGCAGTGTGGGTGGCGTCTGGGCGGCCGCAGGAAGGGCTGCCAGGGCCAGCGTCACAGCAAGGATCGAGGGAGCGAAGCGATGGATCATGGTAGGAAGTCTGAACTCGGTGAGCGGTCGGAGCTCAGCCTGCGGTAACCGGGCACATTGTCCTTCAAGACCTTCAGCGCATTGGAGCCCAGCTGGGACAGGCCCACGAGCTCCAGCTGCAGCATGAAGCGCGTGTTCGTTTCGGCGCGGCCGGTGGACAGCCGCTCCAGCCCGAAGCGCAGCACCCAGCAACCGGCGTCGTACTCGAAGCCCGCGACGGAATCGGTCAGCCGCTTGTCGCGCAGCGAGTACTGCACGCGGCCGGCGCTGTACCAGGCCCCGCCGCAGCTCTTGCTGTCGGCGCCGCGCTGCATGATCGGCTGGCCGTAGATGGGCCACTGCCAGGCCAGCTCGACCTGCTCGCTCTGCCCACGCG
>SEEY01000581.1 GCA_004211235.1 Rubrivivax sp. | reverse complement strand
GGTGGCGAACCATTCGGCGGCCTGGCGGATGTCGGCCTCCGCCACGCGGCAGACCTCCGCGGCCCGCGCGGGCGTCCAGTCGCGCACCAGCGCCTGCAGCGCATCGAACCCGGTGGTGGACGAGGCGATGAAATCGCCCGCCGCCCAGCCCTGCGAGATGACCGCATGCAGCAGGCCGTGGCACAGCGCCACGTCGGTGCCCGGGCGGATCTGCAGGTGCAGGTCGGCCAGCTCGGCGGTCTCGGTGCGGCGCGGGTCGATGACGATGAGCTTGTGGCCAGGCTTGCCGTTGCGCGCGGCTTCGAGGCGGCGGAACAGGATGGGGTGGGCCCAGGCCGGGTTGGCGCCGCTGACGAGGATGCAGTCGGCCAGCTCGATGTCCTCGTAGCTGCAGGGCGGTGCATCGGCGCCCAGCGACTGCTTGTAGCCGACCACCGCCGAGCTCATGCACAGCCGCGAGTTGGAGTCGATGTGCGGCGTGCCGATGACGGCGCGAGCCAGCTTGTTGAAGGCGTGATAGTCCTCGGTCAGCAACTGGCCGGAGATGTAGACGCCGATTGACCCGGGGCCATGTGCGGCGCGGATGGCCAGCAGCTTGTCGGCGATCTCGCGGTTGGCCTCGTCCCAGCCGAGGGCTTCGGGTTTCGCGCCGCGTTCGGCGCGCTTTTGCGGCTCGCGCAGTCGCTGGTGCTGGAGAACGACCGGCGTGGCCGTCAGGTGCAGGTTGGTGCCCTTGGTGCACAGCCGGCCGAAGTTGGCGGGGTGGTCCGGGTCGCCGCGCACGCCGGTGATCTGCGTGTCGTCATGCTCGATGACGACACCGCAGCCGACGCCGCAGTACGGGCAGGTGGACTTTGTTTCTTGCATGGTCTTGTACTTCTGCTCAGGCCTGGCCGAGCCAGGCCTTTCCGTCGGCCAGGGGCACGGCGCCCATCAGGGCCAGGCCGGCCGGCAGCGTGTGGCGCCGGTTCATGGGCATGCGCGGCTCAAGCGCATCTCAGGCGGCGCGCGCAACGTCGTTGGCGGCCTCGTTCGCGTAGTCCTCGCCAAACATCAGGCGGTCGCGGATGCCGCTGATGTCCTGGCGCTCGCGCAGCAGCTTGAAGTACCAGCCGCCATCGGCCGTGTCGCCGTACAGGCAGGCGCCCACCAACTGATCGTTCTGGATGACGAGCTTCTTGTAGACGCCGGTGAACGGGTCGCTCAACACGATCTCCTCGGTGCCGGCGCCGCCGGCGAAATTGCCTGCCGAAAACAGGTCGATGCCGGTGACCTTGAGCTTGGTGCTGACCGACGAGCCGAGGTAGCGGCCGATGCCGAAGTGGGCGAGGTGCGTTGCGCAGACCTTGCCCTGCTCGAACAACGGCGCCACCAGGCCGTAGGCGATGCCGCGGTGGGCCGCGCATTCGCCCACCGAGTAGACGCGCGGGTCGGTGACCGTCTGCATCGTGTCGGTCACGACGATGCCGCGGCTGCAATGCAGGCCGGCCTTCTCGGCCAGCGTGGTGTTCGGCCGCACGCCGGCGGCCATGACGACCAGGTCGGCCGGCAGGTCGATGCTGTCGCCGCTGGCGAGCTTGAGCGTGATGGCACGGACCCGGCCAGAGGACGGGGCCCCTTCCCCGCCTTCGCGGCCGGTCTCGTTGCCGAGCAGTGCCTGCGTCTGCGCCCCGAGCATGAAGTTCAGCCCGCGCTCAACCAGTGACTGGCGCAGCAGGCCGCCGGCCACCGTGTCGAGCTGGCGCTCCATCAGCGTGTCGACGAGGTGGACGACCGTGACCTGCATGCCGCGGAGCATCAGCCCGTTGGCAGCCTCCAGGCCGAGCAGGCCGCCGCCGATGACGACCGCGTGCCGGAACTTCGTCGCCGCGTCGATCATCGCGTTCGTGTCGGCGATGTCCCGGTAGGCGATCACGCCGTCCAGCTCCTTGCCAGGCACCGGCAGAACGAATGGGTTGGAGCCGGTGGCAATGAGCAGGCGGTCGTAATCGGCGCTGATCTCCTCGCCATGGGCATCCATCGCGACGACCCGGCGGCGCATGCGGTCGATGTCGGTGACGGTGCTGCCCAGGTGCAGCGTGATGCCGTGCTCCGCATACCAGCTCAGCGGGTTCAGGACGATCTCGTCGAGCGTCTGCTCGCCGGCCAGCACCGGACTGAGCAGGATGCGGTTGTAGTTCGGGTGCGGTTCGGCGCCGAAGACGGTGATGTCGTAGAGGTCGGGCGCGATCTTCAGCAGCTCTTCGAGCGTGCGCACGCCGGCCATGCCGTTGCCCACCATCACGAGCTTCATCTTCTTCATGCCGCACCCCTCATCAGCCAAGCTGGTCTGCCCTTTGCTTTGCACGAGATGTGCCAGCGATGAAGCTGGCCTCCAGATCGGCCACAGCGTTCAAAACGTCCAGTGGCGCCCCACGCCGAAGCGCTTGCTATCCCGGTGCGGGTGCACTCACCCCAAAAATGCACCATCCGCGAGCGACGCTGGCGGTGGTCCACTCACGCGCATGCGCTTCGAACTCGAGACCGGCCTGTCCAGCCTGCAGGGCAAACGCGCGCGCAACGAAGACTTCGCGGGCGTGCAGGCGCCATCTGCGCACGAGGCCGAGCGCGGCTGGGTGGCGGCGCTGGCCGACGGCGTCAGCGGCGGCGACAACACGGCCGGCGACGGCCTGATGGCCGCGCAGACCTCGGTGATGAGCCTGCTGCGCGACTTCCATGCCGTGCCGGGCGAGTGGGACACGAGCGTGGCACTGGACCGCCTGCTCGGCCATCAGAACGCCTGGCTGGCCTCGCACAACCGTCGCCCAGGGGCTGACGGCCGGCCGCGCGAGGCGCTGACGACGCTGACGGCGCTGGCCCTGCGCGGCCGTCGCTATGCGCTCGCCCACATCGGCGACAGCCGCGCCTGGCTGCTGCGCGACGGCGACTGCCTGCTGCTGACGCAGGACCACCGCATGGAGCGCCGCGACTTCGCCGGCCTGACGCGCGCGCTCGGCCTGGACGACGCGCTGCGGCTGGATCACAGCCAGGGCGAGCTCAAGGTTGGCGACCGCCTGCTGCTGACGAGCGACGGTGTGCACGGCGCGCTGCGGGC
>SEEY01000032.1 GCA_004211235.1 Rubrivivax sp. | reverse complement strand
GGTAACGGTCACCCCCCGCGACGACACGCCTGGCGAGGGGGCGGGGGAGCCGGTCAAGGTCAGCGGCCTGACGGCCGAGGGTTTGGAAGCCGGCTGCGCCGGCGTCACGGCCTTCCACTCGACGGCCTACGCCGAGGCTTTTATGGACCGCACCGGCGGCTGGCGCTTCTGGGTGGTGAAGGCAGATGCCAGCGGCCTGGCGGCCGAAGGTGTCGAAGCTGGCGCCACCAGCACCACGCCGGCCGTCGACGGCGATGACCCCACCAGCCGCGAGCCAGGCGCCGGGCTCTTCGATCAGCGCAGGGCGCGGGGCTGTCAGTGCGAGAGGTCCGCCTGATGCTGACCCCAGTGCCTCTGCGCGTATCGCTGCACGCGGCGGTGCCTGGCTGCGGCGATGGCCGACACGTAGACAAGCGACTCTCGAAACTGCGCTACATCGTCTTGGCGTTCGTGTTCAATCGCCTCACGAAGACTGTTGACCGCCTCTTGCTCGGCCCAAAGCCAGTAGTCAAGGTGATCCACCAGCTTGCGATACGCCGCATCAGTGTCCAGGTTCTGAGCCATAGCAACCCCCTTCGATGGGAGGCCGCAGTATGAACTCAGCGCTTCTACTAGAAAAGGGCTCTGAGGTCAGCGTCGTGGTTCAGCAGCCGCGCCGCCATCACAGCTACGGCATTGGCAGCTGCGGGGAGTCGCACCAATGACCGACATCGCCGACAAGGTCGCCTACGTCAAGACGCAAGGCCAGACCCGCGACCACCACTGCCATTGGCCGGGCTGCGATGAGCAAGTGCCGCCGGCGAAGTGGGGCTGCAGCAAGCACTGGTTCAAGTTGCCCAAGGATCTGCGCGACCGCATCTGGCGCACGTTCGATCCTGGCCAGGAAGTGGCCGGCACGCCCACCGTCGCCTACTTGGCGGCCGCGCGTGCCGTGCAGGACTGGATCGCGGCCAACGCCGAGCCCAATGCGCAGCTGCATGGCGCCCATCTGCGGCCGCATCCTGGCGCCGTCGACGGCGTGGCCACGTTGGTCGACGGCCGCCAGGTGGACAGTGCAAGCGAGGGCTGGCGCCACGAGTGCGAGGCGCGCTACGTGGCGGGCCTGCCGAACGCTGAGGCCCGCCGCGGCTACCTTTCCGCCGTCATAAAGCGACGTGGAGAACAGGCAGGCACCGCGCTCGAGCAGCTGGCTACCCACATCTACAAAGCCGAGCGGCAGCGGAGCGGGCCATGAGCAGTCACCTGCAGATGAAGCGCGGGCTCAGCTATGCCGAAGCTATGGCCTACGTGGGCGTCAAGCGCCGCACGTTCGATCAGGTCTGGCGGCCTCGACTGGTGGCCATGCCCTCTGGGACGTCACTGGTCTTCGACCGCCAGGACCTCGACGCCCTCTTCGACCGGTTCAAGGCCGAGGCCGCCGGCGAGCCGCTGGCCAGCAACGACGACAGCGCCGAGCCGGAAATCCCCCCGGCGCAGAATGGCCCCCGGAACGGACGGCCCAGCAACACGAAAGGAGTTCAGACATGGGCCAAAGCACACGCGGAATCCTCCGCGACGGCGATGGGTGGCAAGTCGACAAGTGGTGGCGGAAAACTCGACTTCGCCAGCGCGGTTTCCTCAATTACGAAGAAGCGGAACGCTGGCTGATCAAGAGGCTGGACGAACTGCGCGAAGTGCATCTGCACGGCGAGCGGCCCGAACGGACTTTCAACGAGGCATCGGCTCACTACGTGCTCACGCATGAGAGCAAGGTTTCCCTGGAGACCGAGATCTACATGCTTGAGAGCGTCATGCCATTCATCGGCAATTTGAAGCTGCCGCAGATCCACGATGGCACGCTGGCGCCCTACGTCCAGCACCGCCTGGGCGAAGGCCTGGCGCACAAGACCGTCAACCTGGCGCTCGGCGTCGTCAGACGCATCCTCAACTTGGCGGCCACCAGCTGGCGGGACGAGAACGGGCAGACCTGGCTGCTGCAGGCACCGAAGATCACGCTGCTGCCGCTCGTTGGCCACCAGCGCGAACCCAGCCCTATCACCTGGGGCCAGCAGCGAGAGCTGCTGCCGCGCCTTCCCGGCCACCTGGCCAGGATGGCGCTGTTCGTGCTGCACACCGGCGTGCGTGACGACGTGGTCTGCAGCCTGCGCTGGGATTGGGAGATCAAGATTCCAGAGCTGGGCATCTCGGTATTCGAGGTGCCGCGAGAGCATGTGAAAGGCCGGCGCCGCGTTCGCGCGGTGGTCTGCAACTCGGTGGCGCAGTCAGTCATCGAGGCGCAACGCGGCAAGCACCCCGAGCACGTCTTCGTCTGGCGCAAGGAAAGGACCAGCTCCAACCCCTACGTCCAGGCCAGGCACCGCAAGGAAGGCATCAAGCCGTACAAGCCTGTCCAGACGATGAACAACACCGCCTGGCAGCGAGCACGCGAGGAGGCCGGACTGGGGGACTTGCATGTCCACGACCTGCGCCACACCACTGGCATGCGCCTGCGCGAAGCCGGCGTGGCCGAGAGCACCATCAGCGACCTGCTGTGGCACTCGAAGAAGACGATGACGGCCCACTACACCATGGCGCAGGTTGTCGAGCTTCACGGCGCGTTGGAGAAGGTCAAGGATGACGCCGGCGGCTGGAACAAGACGCTGGCCACGCTCCGGCAGGAGCAGATCGAGGCGCGGGCTGCGGAGGTCACTCCCCCAAAAGTCCCCGCACAAAGGAAAACGGGCTAGACGCTTGAACGTCTAACCCGTTGATTCTCTTCTTATTTTTGGTGCGGCTGGCAGGATTCGAACCCACGACCCCTTGGTTCGTAGCCCCACGGCCGTTTTATAGATCAACGACTTAGCGGCGCCCACACGCCCCGAAAATCACGCATGCGCTGGGGAGCGCAGGAAGGACTCACGCAAAAGTCACGCACGTTCGGTCACCCCATGAGCTACCTGCTGGAGCAGACTGCGCGGCATGAACTACCGACCCATCGTCGACTACAACCCGGCCCGCGGGATGATCATCGTGTCGCTGGAGGACGGCAGCCACGCCGTGTTCACGCTCCGCTCGCACGCGGTCATCAAGGTGGGCATAGGGGTGCAAGGCCCGGTGTCGGCGCGCGGCCTGCAGTCGCTGATTCCGGACACGCGGCAGCTCTTCGACGCCTTCGGCGAGACCGGGCCAACGACGCTGGAGGCCTGCCAGCGCATGCTCTGGGCTGACGCATGACCGGCCACAGCCGGAACTTCTACCGCATGCGTGCTATCCAGGCAAGGCCGCGAGACCCGGAGCTGGACGCCCGGAACGCAGCGGCGGCCGAGCGGGTCAAGCAGCGTGTGGCGGCTTCGCTGGAGAGCTCGCTGGCGATCCAGCAGCTGATGGCGGCTGCGGCGCAGCTGGAAGCGCCGGAATCCACTTGGGGCACTTGCTGAGCCGGTGCGGTTCGCCGCAGAGCGGGCAGCTCATCCGTCCACCGCGACGGTGTCTTGCCAAGCTCGCACGGGATCGCCGCCGCCGACCTTGCCCTTGTGGTCCCAACTGACATGCGTGACGCCGAAATCCCGTAGCTTTCGGATCAGCTCGCGCCATACGCCGGGCGACGTGGCGCCATCTGCGCGGCTCATGGTGGCATGGATGTAGGCAGCGCCGTCGGCCGTCAGGTCGACCTGGGCGATCACATCGGGAGGGTCCCGCTGCTCGAAGCTGCGGCTGGCCGAGAACAGCCGGGCCGTCAGGCGCGTGGGCTGGAGGTGCCAGGACATTGCCGGCTCATCGTTCGGTCAAGGCGTCGTAGGCCCGCTCGCAGAGCTGGCCGGCGATGCGGGCGCTGTCAGCCGCGACCGCCATCCCGTCAGCGCGCGCTGCAAGCTCGCCGAGCACGTCGGCAAGCAGATCGGGTCCGTCGTCGGCTGGCGAGCTGCCAGGGGCAGCGGCGGCACAGCTGGCGGGGCGACTGGCCCGGGCAACAAGGCGGGCTTGCTCGCGCAGGCCGTCAGCAGCAGCACGGGAAGCAACAGCATCACGCTGTGCCGCTTGGCGGGCACGGAACTCGGCATCTTGGTTCTCCTGAAGGCGCTTCGTGCGCCGTGATTCTTCGGTGCGGGCCTCGGCTTCGCGGCGGTGTGCATCCCATGCGGCCTGGGCGGCCTCCTCGGCAACGTCGGCCCTTCGTCCTGCCGTCTCAGCTTTCCGGCCGGCGTGCTCCGCCCTACCCCACTGCCATCCCAGCAGGGCCAGCAGCAGCGCAACGGCGCCGAGCAAGATGCGCGTCACGACAACCCCGCCATGCAGACTTCACGCTCGACGGCGCGGCGCTTCGTCAGGCCGGGCAGCGCGACCAGCTGGCCGCCGACTCTGGCCTTGTCCCAGCGCGGGAGCTGCTCGCACGCCTGGCGCCACTGCTTGGTGGCCAGCAGACGGGCGGCCGTACTGTTCGTGCGGTCGCAGGCGACGGTCGGGCCGAGGTTGTAGACGGCATCCGAGAAGGCGACGGCAACTGAGTCCGGCACGCCAGGCGCGCAGCGCAGCACCGCGTCGACGGCCTGGGCCATGTCGGCATCGAGCAGCGTGCGGCACTCGGCGACGCTGTACTGCCGCGTCGGGTCCACGCCGCCGGTATGGCCGTAGCAGACCGTCAGCACGTTGGGCGGGTCGCGATAGGCCAACTGGCGCATGCCCTCGGCAGGGATGGCCAACGCGGCCGCGGCGGCGATCAGCGCATTGCGCCGGCTGGCCGGGGACTTCGGCTCAGTCAACGTCGGTCCCCTTCAGTCAGCCGGGGCTGCGCCACGATGCGCGCGAGAGCCGCGGCAACGCTCACTACCGCCGCCAGTGCAGCGAAGCGGCCGGAGCTCTGCGCCGGCGCGATGTAGGGCAGCGCGAACTCGGCAGCCGACAGCGCCGCGGACAGCAGCGCCAGGCGGACGGACCACAGCCGGGGCCAAACCTTGCGGGCGTCGTCGATAAGCTTCATCGCCGCGCCCCGTACCTCTGCTCACCCTCCAGCAGCAGGAGGCGCCGGCTGTATTCGTTGAGCCGCAGATCCTGCTCGTTGTCCTTGCTGGCCTTGGCACTGAGCTGTCCGTTCAGTTCCTTGACCTCGACTGTCAGCGCGACGATCTTCTGCCCGTACTCGTCCAGGCGTGCGGCCTGGAGCTGTTGGCCGTTCCACAGCAGGATGGCCTGCACGACGATGGCGCCGGCGACGCCGAGCATTCCCCAGAGCGGAATCTTGCGGTCGATGGTCACGCGCTGGGCCAGCGGGTCAAGACCCATGCGGTCAGTTTCTCGGTAGGACATGATTTCCTTGCGACGCCGTGGTCAGGTTGTTGGCGCTGTCGGCCAGCTTATGGAGGCGGGAAACCCGGGCTGCTCTGTCAGCGAGCGCAGCGCGGCGCGGTAGGCGGCCCAGGGCGCTGGCACGGCGGCGCCCAGCTCATAGGCGCGGGCGACGACCCAGTCGCACGCGGCGAGCAGGCGGTCGCGCTCAGCGCGGGCCGATGGCGCATCCCAGGTCGCCACGACGGCGGGCGGGGTGTACGCGACAGGCTCGCCGGTGGCGACGTCGATGCGCTGCGTGAGCGGATCGACGTCGACCTGCGTCGCGAGATGGCCAGCCGGGGTGTTTGCCTCCACCGCCGCAACATTGGGCAGCAACATCGAGCCGCGCAGCAGCACGCCGGTCTCCGCGTCGTAGAAGCGCCAGGGTTGGTTGCTCATCGCTTGATCGCCTCCACGCGCATTGACGAGTCGTAGAGGCCAATGGCCGGGTTGCCGAAAGCCCGGTCAGAGACCAGCTTGAAGGTCAGCGTGACGCCGGCCGACGCGGAGAACGAGGTCACACACGCGAAGGTCTGGCGGTTGCCAGAATTGCTGACGCACGATCCAAGCGCCACGTCTGAGCCGCCGCCCGCGGCGACATACCAGCCCAGGAAGTTGCCGCTGTCTGGCAGTACTTGAGAAGCGCCAATCACGGCGGTGAAGTTGATCTTGCAAGCCACCGGCGGCGTGTAGGTGAATGAACGCTGGGTGGTCGCGCCAGTGCCGGTGCCGGTGCCGCCGAAGGCGTAGGTGTCCTGCGTGATCTCCGTCGCAGCGTCCGGTGCGATCTCGCCCGTGTCAACGGAACCAGGGCCAACATACGGCTGCCATGCCCCACTCAGATAACGGTAGGTCCGTCCCGTCGACGGCACCCGCCAGCTCGACCCCTCGGTGATCGTGCCGCTCGGCGTCGTGTTCTGGTCGTAATCGAAAGGCCTACCGCCGACGCCGCTCCAGTTGGCCAGCGTGGCCGAGATCTCCGCGAACTTGTTCAGCAGCACCTGACGCGTGGCGTAGTAGTCGGCCCACTTGGCGTTGTCGGTGGCCGGGGTGATGGGCGTATCGGTTGTCGTGTCGTTCCAGCTCGGCGTCAGCCCGCCCAGGTAGGTGGACAGCGCGGTGTAGGCGGTGTTCCACGCCGTGCGCTCAGTGGTGATGCCGAATGCAGCCGCCCGCGCGTCAATGCCGCTGTGTTCATCGGCAATGGCCTGCCACTCCTTGATCAATGCCGGCTTCTCGCTCGCATCGATGTAGCCGTTGCTTCGCATGGTCGCCAGCGTGCTCAGGGCGCTGCTGGCGTTCGTGGCCGCTGAGTTGGCAGTGCCCTGCGCCGTTGACGCCGCTGCTGCTGCTGCGTCAGCCGCGGCCTGCGCGGTGTCGGCCAGATCCTTTGCTTTCGCGGCGATGGCGTTGAGCAGGGCCTGGCGCGAGCTGTAGTAGGCGGCCCATGCGGCCTGGTCGACCGCCGGCGTAATCGGCGTGTCCGTCGTCGTGTCGGACCAGCTTGGGGAGAGCCCCACCAGGTAGGCGACCAGCGCGTTGTATGCCGCGGTGTAGGCGTCCCTCAGTGCGGTCAGGCCGTAGGTGGTGCCACCGCTTTCGATGCCGGCCTGCTCATCATTGATGGCCTGCCAGGCCTTGATCAGCGCCGGCTTCTCCGCTGCGTCGATGTAGCCATTCGACCGCATCGTGGCCAGCGTGCTGAGCGCGTTGGTCGCATTGGTCGCCGCGCCGTCCGCTGCGCTCTGGGCCGTGGCGGCGGCGGCCAGCGCTGGCGCGATAGAGCTCAGCGGCCCGAACTGGATGTTCGTGGCCACTCCACCCTCTGTGTAGAACGTCGAATCCAGGAACAGGGGCGCCGTGGCGGAGACCGTTTGCGTGTAGAGGATCGTGCCGTTGCACAGATAGCGCACAGCGCTGCCGTCGTAGGTAACGGCCAGCACGTCCCCATCAGCGACGGCTCCGGCAAAGCTCACGATGAAGGTGCTGCCGTTGAAGATGTTCAGAGTGGTGCCGTCGTTGTAGAGCCAGAAGTCGATGGTTTCGTAGCTCGCGTTCACCGTCGGGCCGGAGCTCAGCCCAAAACCCAGGGAGGCTCCTACTGACGGGTTGACCCACGACACGTAGGCGCCGCCGGTGAAGCTGTCTTTCGACCGCACCGAAGAGTTCCACCCACTACCTCCGCCGGTCTTGGTGGCCGTGTTGCCAAGGATCGTCATGGCGCCATCGGCAGCCAAGGCGACGACACTGGTAGCAGCCGCCAGCGCGTAGGCTGCATCGGCTGACGCCTCCAGTGCGTTCAGCGTGCTCGCTGCGGCCCAGATGCTGGCCGCGACCATGCCGGGCGCGCTGCCCGGGTTGCCCGTGTCAACGCCACCGGTCTCCAGCGTGCCGATGATGTACATGGTCGACGTGGGCGTGAACGGCGTCCATGTGCTGGCGTTGTTGTCGTCGTACTGCCAGGCGCCCTGGTAGCGCCTCGCGAGCACGTAGTGGCGGAACGTTGAGCCCAGCGCCGAAAAGGTTGCGCCGGCTGAGTCCCAGACGATGTAGCCCGCCACGGGGCCAAAGTTGGTGTTGAGCTGGCCGTTCGGGACCGCAGTGCTCACGCCGTTGACCAGGATGGTGCCCGGCGCGTCCACGGGGGCGCCCGAACTGTCGCGGCCGTGCAGGTAGGCCTCGGAGTAATTGACGCCGCCGGCGAAGTCCTGCACGTTCAGCTTGATGGACAGCGCACTGTTGGCTGGCGCGAGCGCCGCGGCCGTCACAGCGACTGGGCCCACGCTTACCGGCGCGCCGACGTTGCCGCTCGTGTCGACGTGCGCGGCCCAGACCGTGTAGCTGCCAGGCGCCGGCCACAGCCAGTCATAGCTGCTGGCCGGGCCGTCGAGCTTCAGTGGCGTGCCGGCGGCCCAGCTGGCGCCATAGCGCAGCAGGGTCTTGGCGTAGTCGACCTCGGTGCTGGGCGTCCAGCTGATGCGCAGCGCGCCGGGGATGACGGCAGCAGCCAGGCCGGCCACCGCGGCGGGGGCCTCGCTTTTGCCGAGCACGATGTGCGACAGCATCACCGAGGGCAGGCCGCGGACGAGCTTGTTGCGGGCGGTGATGGTGACGGCGTAGGCGGTGCCGTCTTTCACGCCGCGGATATAGGCCTGGGTCTCGGTGCCGAAGACGGTCTCGGTGATGGCCTCGGTGGTGCCGATGCGCCGGGCGGTCACTTCCACCGCGCCGCCGTTGCGAACGGCTTCGTCCTGGATGGCGGCCCAGGTGACGAGCAGGCGGGTGACGATGGTGCCGTCGGCCTGCTTGAGCAACTGTGCGGTGCCGCTGGCCAGGCTGGTGATGGACAGCTGCGGCACGGTGAAGGGGTCGGGCAGCGCAGTGTTCGGAGCCGGGTCCTGCGTCGTGAACTCGGCATCAGGATCGAAGACGCTGGCGTCGGTTTCCTTGAGCGTGAGCACCACGCCGCCAGTCATCGTCATCTCGGTGGCCATGACCTCGAACGCCTTGGCGGCCCAGCCGAAGCGTGGCAGGGTGACGCTGACGACGTCGAACACCTCTAGGGTGTAAGCGAGGAACTTGCACGGCAGCTTGACCGTGAGGGCCTGGCGCGACTCGCGCATGATCACGCCGCAGACGTGGGAGGCATGGACGACGTCGGTGATGCCCTCGAAGGGGAGCTCTCGCGGCAGTTCCTGACCGTCGATGGCGATGTAGGCATCGGCGGGAACGCGGGCGAGCGGAGTGCGCACGTAGCTCGCGCCTGCGTCGTAGATCACCGGCGTGATGACGTTGACCCGGTCAGCGCGAGGCAAGGTGCCGATGATCTCGATGTCGCCTTGCCCTGAGCACCACGATTCGGTGATGCTGGCTACCGGCGACGCATACGCACCTGCGCGAACGCGCAATCGGCCGCCGCTCCAGGTCCACTGGCCGGCCATGCTCTCGATGATGGCGCCGAAGTTCTCCGAAGCATCCGCCGTGGTGTCGAGCGCGATGCCACAGGTGTACATCGGCAGCGTGGACGTGAACGTCGCGCCGTCCCCGTTGCGGGTGGTGAACGAGTGCGAGACATCGCATGCGTTGGCAGCCACCGTGAAGGAGGCGCCGTCGAGCTCGTCACTTGCCGCGCCGCCGCCTTGCGCGTAGAGCGCCCAATCGCGCGCGATCAAGGAAGGGTTCTCGGTCCACGCCGTGACCGAGGTCCGCGGGTCCAGGACCTTGGCGCCGCGCACGACAGCAGAGATCTGCGGCACACCGGTCGGGTAGGCGTCTTCGGCGAACTCCAGCGTCACCAGCAGGCAGGCGATGCCCTCGAAGCGGTGCTTCGCGCTGGTGATGAGGCTGGGGAAATTCGGCGCCAGATAGGCGCTCAGGTCCTGCCCGGGCGCGCCGGTGAACTTCTGTACGCGGGCCTTGCTGACGTCCGCTACAGAGACGTTCGCGGCCTGGAAAACGATGGTGGCGGTGAAGCCAGCGTAGGCCGGACCGGCGCCGACTGCGATGTACCCGCCCGTGCCGGTGGTGTAGGGCACGGCGACGTGGTCCCCGTTGGCCTTCGTGACATACACCGACACGGATGCGCCCACCGGCGTGCGCGTTGGCCCGCTGCCCCAGTAGGCACCGTCAGGGGTGAAGATGGCATTGCCGCTGGCGTCGAGCAGCATGTCCTTCGTGAACGCAGAGATGTCGCTGGTCGCCCACTGCCCCGTGGTGATGTAGCCGCTGCCGTCCAGAGTGAGCAGCTTGTCGTTGAAGTAGACCGACTCGATGGCGTCCACTTCATGCGCAGCCAGAGCGACGACGAGTTGAAGAAACTGCTTCTTGTCGCCGTACGTGCCTTTGAACAGGATGCCGTCCACATTGCGCACGCGGCCATAGATTCGACTGCGCGGCGCGTCGACAAGGCTGACGCTGGCAAACCGATCTTTTTGGGCGGAGTTGAAGGCGTTGCGTGCCTTCCTGTTCTGCGAGCTCGTCTGGTACCGATAGGCGGAATAGACGATGGCGGCATACAGCAGGTAGGACCCGACGTACTCCGCAAGGTAGTACGCGGCAACGTAGACGAGCTGTGGCATTAGCAAGCCCTCCAGACTGCGGAGGCTGCTTCGAGCGGCAGGCGCTCAAGGCCCAGCTCGCCAGGCGCCAACCAGTGCGCTCCGCCGCACACGGCGAGGCTCTCCCGCCCGCCGGTCTCCACAACGCCGACATCGCCCACCTGGGCCGCCGCGGGAATGGTCTCCGGGCCGAACCGGGCGGCTCCGATGGCGCGCACGCCGCCAAGCCTGGCCAGCAAGCGAGCTGCTTGACGCTCAGTGCTGTAGGTGCCGCGCTCGGCGGCTGCTGGGTCGATGCCGGTGACAGCCAGGGCCGCGTCACACGCGAACAGGCAGCAGTCATTGGCGCCCCACGCGAAGGGCGCGCAGAGTCGAGCGCTGACCAGAGCCTGCAGGCGGCTCTGCCAGTCGGGATGTCGGTTCATGCGCGCTCTACTTTTTGAACCACTCGGCGCTGGGCCAAATGTCTTGGTGCTGAGCCTGGCTCACCAGGAATTCAAGGCAGCGATCTGCCGTGGTGGGCGGCGAGGCGCCGGGATGCAGCCGGCGCTGGCTGGCGTCGGTGTAGCGCTCGCCCTTGGGGCGGGCAAAGACGATTCCGATGTGCTCGCCCGTGACGGCGATGGTGGCCGTCTCGCCGTGCTTGATCGGCATCTGATCGAGCTGTCCAGTCCACACGCGATCAACCCAGGCCAGCGCGTGTGTGTCGGGATCAAGGAACGCGGTGTAGACGTTCATTCGCTTGCCGATGATGTCGGTGCTGAGGGCCAGCGAGATGTATTCGCTCGGCACGCCGGACAGCGAAGCGGTGATCTTGTCAACCGTGCCGGAGGCGCTCTTGACAACGTCCACGCTCACCTGACGGCCGCCGATGTAGGTGTTGCCGCCGTAGTCGATGTCGACGGGTGCGGTGCTGATGTACACCGGCGTGTCGAGCTGGAGCTCGATCAGCGTTGCGAGGCCAAAGCCGGCTCCCAGGAGGCCGGCCATCTCGGCGGGGAGAGTCTTCATGGCGACTCCACCAGGTCAACCTGCACGCGGCCCGTGACGCCAGACGCAAACGCCATGCTGAAGGACTTCGACGGGAAGATAAACGTGGCGGTGGGCCGGTCCCATTGAACCGAAGCGCCCGCCGACAGTGCGGCCCGCACGCGCTGCACCAGCTGCACGGTCAGCACGCCGCCGACGGCGTCGCAGTCGAACAGCGCGCGGAACAGCTGGTTGCCGATCTTGAAGAAGTCGCCAGCCTTCAGGCCGCCGTCCGTGGTGATCTGCAGCGACAGTGCGCCGCGCGCAACCGACACCGCGAGCGTAGGAAGGCCCCGCATCGAACCGAGCGGTACCGGGCGCTTGAAGTGCCACACGCGGACCTTGTTTGATCCGCCGGCCATGAAGGACCAGAAGCTGTCTAGCAGGCCCGAATCGCTGTCGAACATGGGCGGGTAGCCGATGGCCAGCGTCCAGAACTCGCCGGGGAATTCGATGGCCTCGACGCTCGCATCGAATGGGCTACGGAACTGCACGCCGGCCTTCGTGCTGCCCCATTCCATGTTCTCCGGCTTGAGGCTCAGCGGGTGGTCGTTGATCGCCATGGTTAGGCCCTCCCGCCGGGGCGGTTCATGTCGCCCTGAACGCTGGCCTTGATCTGGCGCGTCATCTCCGGGATGTACGAAGCCAGCTCAGTGCGCGTGACGCCCGCGGCAATGCTGATGTGGAAGGTGGGGCCGCTGACAGCGCCGTCCAGCGGCATCACCTTGCCGCCCTGATTACCCATGGTCAGGTAGTCACGGCCGCCGACGCGGGCGATCTCGGGGATGTCGCGCTCGTTGACTTCATAGGTTTGACCCGCCGACACGGGGCCGCCGATGGCACGACCACCGCGAATGCTGTCAGGCAGGTAGGAGCCACCGGCGCTGCCGGCTCCGCTGGTGTCGATGCTGAGCCCGCCCCCGGTCGCTCCGCCGAAGATGGCACCAAGGAACGACCCCACGCTGCCGATGTTGTTGGCGATCAGCTTCTTGGCCTCGATCCTGGCCAGCTCGGCGAGGATCGTGTTGACCAGGCTCTTGACGTTGAGCTTGCCAGTCGTGAAGAAGTCGGTCAGCGTGTCTTCGAGGCTGCTGAACGCGTGCTCATAGGCTTCCTGAGTCGTGCGCGCTGCGTTTCGCTGGCTGTCGACGTAGTTCGTCAGCGCTTCCTGCGCGCCGCTCTGGGCGTCGCCTTCCTGCTTGCGGCGGGCTTCGTAGTAGAGGTCGTACTCACCCAGCGCGCGCTCCCGGAACTCGCGGATCAGCGCAAGCTGGTCATCGAAGTCCTTTTGCTGCTCGTCGGTGAGGTCGCCGCCCTGCTTGACGCGCAGCGCGCGGACCTGGGCTTCTGCGCGCAGGAGGTCGTCGTCATACTTGTCGGCGATTTGGTTGCGGCCGGACTGGCGCGCGCGCTCTTCGTTCCCCAGACCAAAGCCGCTGAGGTCGCGCTGCTGACTGCGGACCAGCGTACGGAGGTAGTCCTCAGCGGCGTCGCGGCTCTGCTGGTAGGCGGCGGCCAGCGCGCGCTGCGCCGCGGTCTGCTGGGTGGCAGCATTGACGCCGGAAGCTGCCGCCCGCTTCTGCAGCTTCTCGATCTCGGCGATGTTGTCCTTGATGCGCGTCTGGATCGCCGTCGTCTCGGCAGTGTTCAGGTTCGGGTTGCTCAGCAGCACGCGCTGCGCCTTGGTGTCCTCTTCGATGATCCGGCGCTGCGCCTCGGCGTTCAGCTTGATGAAGCCGACCTTCGCTTCGTAGTAGTCGCGCTCGCCGACGAGACCGGCCTGCCGGTTCGTTTCGAGCACCTGCTCGGCGTCCTGGTAGGCGGCAATCAGGGAGGTCAGGTTGCGCTTTGTGTTGTCGATGCGAGCGATCTGCACCGACTCGGCGGCGCCCGGGTCGAACTGGCGACGGATCTGGCCAATGCGCTCCTGGATTTCGGCCTCGGACTTTCCAGCGGCGAGACCTTCGTTGCGGACACGGACGACGGCGCGCTCCAACTGCTCACGGCTGGTGAGGTACTGGACGCCCTCGGCGTCGAACTCTGCGCGCTTCTTCAGCTGCTCATTCGATTCGCGCTGGCTGTCCGCTACCTTCTTCTCCCCGACCACAGCCGCTTCGATGGCGGCGATCTGGTCGCGCAGCTGCACCTTCTTGGCTTCAATCGCAGCCTGCTGCGCAGCTTGAGCCCGCGGGTTCAACTGCGTGCCGGAGCCGGCGCCACCCTCCAG
>SEEY01000580.1 GCA_004211235.1 Rubrivivax sp. | reverse complement strand
GCTTCGTCCGGAGTGGCCTGCAGGCGTTGGTGGCGCAGCCAGAGCGCCCAGCCCATGGCCGAGACCAGCTCCAGGCTCAGCACCGCATGCCAGACCGAGCCCAGCATGCCGACCTGTCCGCCCGTGAGCAGCAGGCTGGCAGGCACGACCAGGCACTGGATGAGCAGCGCATGGTCGATCCAGCTGCGCTTGAAGTTCATCTGGCGCAGCAGGTACTGCACGCCGCACAGCACCAGCAGCGTCATCAGCAACGGCCTGAGGCCGGCGGCACCGGGCGCCGCGGTGGCGCGCAGCACGACCCAGCTCAGCATCATGCCGACCAGGAAGTTCGCAGGCCGCTCGCGGTGATGCAGGCTGGACAGCAGACCGACGACGGTGGCCATCAACGCCAGCATCGCCGCCACCCAGCCGTTCAGCGTCAGGGCCCAGTACATGCCGGACGAGGGGTCGGCCCAGGCCGCGGCCGGACACAGCAGTGCGGCAGCGATCAGCACGACGGAGAGCGGGCGCCGGGCCATCGTGGCCTTCGGCGCAATGGGGGAATTCATGGGGCGGCATTGTGCGGGAGGGCAGGTGCCGCCCGTGCCGGGGAATGCACCAGCGACAATGCACTCGTTCAACTTTCTGCAGTCATCGTGATCCTGCGTTTCAGTTTCGAACCCGTCGACAACACCCGTCTTGCCCGCGTCTGCGGCAGCCTCGATGCCCATCTGCGTGACATCGAGGCCGCGCTGGGCGTGAAGATCTCGCGCCGCGACGCCGAGTTCCGCGTCAACGGTCCCAAGGCCGCCGCCGAGCGCACCCAGTCGCTGCTGGAGGCGCTGTACGAGCGCGCCAAGCGGCCCCTCGCGGCAGAGACGCTGCAGCTGGCCCTCGTCGGTGCCAAGGCACCCGATCAAGTCGAAGCGGACAAGCCGGTCGGCGACGACCCGCTCGTGCTGCGCACGCGGCGCGCCGACCTTTCGGCCCGCACGCCGCGTCAGCACCAGTACCTGCAGCAGATCCTGTCGCACGACATCACCTTCGGCCTCGGCCCGGCCGGCACCGGCAAGACCTTCCTCGCCGTGGCCTGCGCGGTGGACGCGCTGGAGCGTGCCAGCGTGCAGCGCATCATCCTGACCCGCCCGGCCGTGGAGGCCGGTGAACGCCTGGGCTTCCTGCCCGGCGACCTGACGCAGAAGGTCGATCCCTATCTGCGCCCGCTCTACGACGCGCTCTACGACCTGCTCGGCTTCGACCGCGTCACCAAGGCCTTCGAAAAGGGCCAGCTTGAAGTTGCGCCGCTGGCCTTCATGCGCGGCCGCACCTTGAACCACGCCTTCGTCATCCTCGACGAGGCGCAGAACACGACGCCCGAGCAGATGAAGATGTTCCTCACGCGCATCGGCTTCGGGAGCAAATGCGTCGTCACCGGCGACACCAGCCAGATCGACCTGCCGCGCGGCACGCAGTCCGGCCTCATTGACGCCGAACATGTGCTGGCCAAGGTCAAGGGCATCGCCATGACTCGCTTCACCAGCGCCGACGTCGTGCGTCACCCGCTGGTGGCCCGCATCGTCGAGGCCTACGAGGCACGGGCCTTGCGCGAGGCGCGGGAGGCATGAGCGCCGCGTCGGGCCGTCCCCAGCAAGCTCGGTCCCACCTGGCGGGGCAACGCGGAGCGCGAAGGGTGCGCCCATGAAGCCCGAGCTGACCTTGTCCCTGCAGTTCGCCGATCCGCGCCACCGCGCGCTGCTGCCCCGCCACAGGGTGCAGCGTTTCATCCGCGCCGCGCTGGAGCTGCCGGGCGAGATCGCTGTGCGCATCGTCGGTGCCGAGGAAGGCCAGTCGTTGAACCGCGACTACCGCGGCAAGGACTACGCGACGAATGTGCTGACCTTCGACTACAGCCACGAGCCGGTGGTGGGTGCCGATCTCGTCATCTGCGCGGAGGTCGTCGAGCGGGAAGCCGCCGAGATGGGCATTCCGCTGCTGGACCACTACGCCCACATGCTCGTGCACGGCACGCTGCACGCGCAGGGCTATGACCACGAGGAAGACGACGAGGCTGCGTGCATGGAGACGCGCGAGAGCGAGATCCTGGCCGGTCTGGGCATCGCCGACCCTTACGCGCGCAGCTGAATCTCTCAGCGGCTGCTCAGATAGCGCTTGCGCCGGAACAGGAACCAGAGCCCGAAGGCCACGGCCAGCATCAGCAGCGCGGCGTCCCAGAAGCCACCGACGTTGTGGATCAGCGGCATGACGTCGAAGTTCATGCCGAACACGCCCGTGATGAGGTTGAGCGGCAGGAAGATGGCCGTCAGCACGGTCAGCGTGCGCATGATGCTGTTGGTGCGGTGGCCGAGCGCGCTGAAGTGCATCTGCACGGCCGACTCGGCCGACGACTCCAGCCGGCGCACATGCGTCAGCACCCGCTCGACATGCTCGAGCACATCGCGTGAGCGCACGCGCAGCAGCTCGCGGTCGCGGGTGACCTGGGGGTCGCCGTCCACGGGCCACTCGTCCAGCGCGTCTATCCATTCCTGGATGGCGCTGCGCTGGTCTTCGCAGGTGTCCTCCAGGCGGTGCAGCGCGTCGCGGCTTTCGAGCAGCAGCGGCCAGTCGTCGAACTCGCTGCTCTGGTCCAGCAGCACGCGCTGCAGCGTGCCGAGCTGGCGCGTCAGCAGCCGGCGCAGCTCCAGGTAGCTGTCGACCATGTGGTTGACCATGCGCAGCATCAGGTCGGCCGGGCTCAGGGGCAGGCGGGCGCTGCCGCGTGCCGGCGCCTTGTCCCGGCCTTCGGTCAGGCGGTCGAGCTTGTGCGCGAAGAACTCGCGCACCTGGCAGTCCGTCGGATGCACGGTGACCAGCACGCGGTCGAACACCGCAAAGCCGACCGGACTGGTGTCGATGGCGCGCAGCGCCCGCTGGGCCGAAGCCAGCGTGCCGTGCTCGTCGTCGACGAAAAGATCCTGGCTGCCGGGCGCCGCGGCGAGGCGGCGAAACACCAGCATGTCGTACCAGGACGTGTAGTCGAAGTGCGAGGGCAGCTGGTTGTTGATGAGGTCGGACACATGCAGGTCGACGATGTTGCCGCAGCCCCAGCGCGCCAGCGCCTGCTGC
>SEEY01000579.1 GCA_004211235.1 Rubrivivax sp. | reverse complement strand
CCGTGAAGCCGGCCCCCGAAGCCGCCCGCCCGGTGGCCCAGGCCCAGCCTCCGGCGGTGCCCGCACCGCGTCCGGATCTGGTCGTGCGCGCCAACCCGCGTGACACCGCCCCTGCGCCCGTGAGGACGCCTTACCTGCAGCCGTCGCCCAACGTCGCTGCAGCGCCGGCCACCGAAACGCAGCCGCTGACCGTCACGCCCGACACGGCGCCGATCACGCTGCCGCCGACGGCTGCCGGTCCGACGACGGCTGAGGCACCGACGCAGGCACCGACGCAGGCCATGACGCAGCCGATGCCCTCGGCCACGTCGCCCGCGGCGCCCGTCACCCCCGAGCCGGCCACGGCCAATGCCACCTCGCCCGGCACGCCGCCGCTTGCCCAGGCTGCCGCCCCGGTCCCCGAGGACAGCGGCATCACCGTGAAGGTGCGCAGTGCCCTGGCCGCTGACTCGACGCTGGCCGCGGTGCCCATCGCCGTCAGCACCGACCATGGCGTCGTCAGGCTGGAAGGTCAGGCGCCCGACGCGCCGACCCGTGAGCGCGCCACCGTGGTCGCTTCGTCCACCGCCGGTGTGAAGTCGGTCGACAACCGCCTGACGGTGCCGGCCACCGTGGTGAGCCAGGCGCCGAGCGGCCTCTGAGCAGCACCGCGCTCAAGCGAAAGGCGCCCCGCGGGGCGCCTTTTTCATGGGGCTGGCAACCTGTTCAGTGACAGTGCTGCGTGCGGGCCGGGGCGAGTTCCGCGTCGATGAACGCGTCCTCGGTGGCCTCGCGCGCAGCTTCAAGCTGAAGGCAGAGTTCGGCAATGCCGTCGTCCCGGCCGCCAACGACTTCCGGCAGGGGCGCGCTCGCCACGCCGGTGGGCAGGTCAGCCAGGGCGCCGATCAGCTGGAACAGCAGTTCCAGGCTGGCTTCGCCGTCCTGGGGCAGCTCGCGGGCGGCACCCAGGCTGCGCGCCAGATACCAGCAGGCCTCGGCCGCGTTGTCGCAGGCCTGGGCCTGGAGTTCCAGCGCGCGATTGCGGGCGTCCGCGTCGCCGCGGGCCTGCAAGGCCTCGAACGCACCGAGGTCCGCCGGGATGGCATCGTCAAGCGAGAGCGCGGCAAAGTCGAGTTCGAAGGCCATGGTGCTGGGGCGTTGGTGAGTCGAAGGCATCGTAAGGGCCGACCCCGCCGGTGAGCTTCCCCCCGACCGGGGCCCCGTGAAGCAATCGCCGGAACTAAGTCACGGCGACGCCCCTATTCAACGCTTCTTGGTCGGGCGCGTCCAGCCACTCAAGGCCACCTGCTTGCCGCGCGCCACGGCCAGGTCGCCGGCGGCGACGTCCTTGGTGATCGTCGAGCCGCCGCCGATCGTGGCGCCGTCGCCCAGCGTGACCGGTGCCACCAGCACGCAGTTGGAGCCGACGTGCACGTCGTCGCCGAGGGTCGTGCGGTGCTTGTTGGCGCCGTCGTAGTTGGCCGTGATGCTGCCGGCGCCGAAATTGACGCGCGCACCCACGGTGGCGTCGCCCAGATAGGCGAGGTGGTTGGCCTTGGCGCCGTTGGCCAGCGTCGAGTTCTTCACCTCGACGAAGTTGCCGATGTGCACGTCGGCGCCGAGCTGCGCACCGGGGCGCAGGCGTGCGAACGGCCCGATCAGCGAGCCCGTGCCGACGCTGGCGCCGAGCGCCTCGCCGTCGATGTGCGTGAACTCGTGGATGCGCACGCCGGCCGCGAGGCTGACGTTGCGGATCACGCAGTTGGCGCCGATGCGCACGCCGTCGCCGAGCTCGACCTGGCCCTCGAAGACGCAGTTCACGTCAATCTCCACGTCCTGGCCATGGGCCAGCGTGCCGCGCAGGTCGAAACGTGCCGGGTCGGCCAGGCGCACGCCAGCGCGCATCAGCGCTTCGGCCTGCTGGGCCTGGAAGGCGCGTTCCAGCTGCGCGAGCTGCACCGGGTCGTTCACGCCCAGCACCTCGGTCTCGCTCTGGGCCTTGATGCCCAGCACCGGCAGGCCCTCGGCAACGGCCATCGCGACGATGTCCGTCAGGTAGTACTCGCCCTGGGCGTTGTCGTTCGTGAGCTGGCCCACCCAGCGCTTCAGCGCCGCGGTGGGTGCGGCCATCATGCCGCTGTAGCCCTCGCGGATGAGGCGCTGGGCGGGCAATGCGTCCTTGTGCTCGACGATGGCGAGCACGCCGCCGTCGTCCTTGTCCCGAATGATGCGGCCGTAGCCGGTCGGGTCCGCGAGGTCCACCGTCAGCAGCACGAGGGCGTGGCCGGCGCAGGCGTCGATGAGGGCCTTGGCGGTGGCCGTCTCGATGAGGGGCACGTCGCCGTTGAGGATCAGCGTCGTGCCATCGCCCACGAGAGTCGGCACCACCTGCTGGATGGCGTGGCCGGTGCCGAGCTGGGGCATCTGGCGGACGAAGGAGATGCCGCCGGCCGCCACGGCCGCCTCGACCTGCTCGGCGCCATGGCCGGTGATGACAATGCGCGCGGCCGCGGCCAGCGGCTCGCAGCTCTTCAGCACATGGGACAACAGCGAGCGACCCGCCAGCCTGTGCAACACCTTGGGCGTTGCGGACTTCATGCGGGTGCCCTTGCCCGCCGCCATGATCACGATGTTCAACGCCATGCCTGCCTTTGCCGACTTCTTTGCAAAGGCGCGATTATGGTCAGGCCGGAGGGCGCGGCCGGCCTGGCGGCACCGTCAACGGATCGCCTGGACGGCGACGCGGTGCGATTTCGGATTGACCTTGGGAAATTCGGCCAGCGAGGCGTCGAACAGGGGCACCAGCAGCGCGTCGCTGCCCGCGGAGATGCCTTCGTTGCTGGCATGCGTCTCGTAGAGCGCCTCGCCGCTGGCGCGGTCACGCAGCAGCAGGGCCACGGCGCGGTCGTAGCGGCGGTCGAAGAAGGGGTCCTGGCGCCAGCCCCACGGGCCCGGGCCGACGTAGCCATAGCGCGGCGACAGCAGCCGGCCGCGCCAGCGCCACCACAGCGGATCGTCCCAGGGCACGGGGTCGTAGGCGGTCACGCGGGCGCCGAGGGTGACGAGCACGTCGGCGCTCTTGGCGTCGGCCCGGGCCCGTGGGGCTGGCGCCAGGACCCCTTCTTCGA
>SEEY01000578.1 GCA_004211235.1 Rubrivivax sp. | reverse complement strand
AGCTGCCCGTGCAGGGCGAAGAGGCGATCTTCCTGATCCGTGTCTGCCTCTCGGGCATCCCCATCCTGGGCCTGCTGATCGCGCTGGTCGTCGTGTCGCGCTACTTCCTGACCGAGCAGCGCATGCACGAGATCCGCGTCGAGCTTGAAGCCCGCCGCGGCACGGTCTAGCCCGTTTTCTCCCACCCCCCGAATCGGAGTTCTCCCATGAATTCAACCTGGCTGCGCCATGTGCTGCTGGCCGCGTTCACCTGCACCCTGGCCGTTGGGGCGCAGGCTCAGAACACCGGGCACGAAACGCTCAAGCTCGAAGCGCCCAAGCCCAATCTCGCACCCACGCCGCCGATGGGCTGGAACTCCTGGAACAAGTTCGCCTGCAACGTCAGCGAACAGCTGATCCGCCAGCAGGCCGACGCGATGGCCGCCTCCGGCATGAAGGCGGCCGGCTACCAGTACATCGTCATCGACGACTGCTGGCAGAAGAGCCGCGACGCCGACGGCAACATCCAGGCCGACCCCGAGCGCTTCCCGAGCGGCATCAAGGCACTGGCCGACTACGTGCATGCCAAGGGCCTCAAGTTCGGCCTCTACTCCGACGCCGGATCGCTGACCTGCGGCGGCCGCCCGGGCAGCGCGGGGCATGAGTTCCAGGACGCACGGCAGTACGCGAAATGGGGTGTCGACTACCTCAAGTACGACTGGTGCCACACCGGCACGCGCAACGCCGAGGCGGCCTACACGATCATGGCCAAGGCCCTGCGCGAGTCCGGCCGCGACATCGTGCTGTCGATGTGCGAGTGGGGCAACAGCAAGCCCGGCCGCTGGGCGCAGCCGGTCGGCCATCTCTGGCGCACCACCGGCGACATCTGGGACGCCTGGAAGGGCAAGAAGGAATGGTCCCACGGCCTGCTCGACATCATCGACATGAACGCCGACCTGTGGAGCGAATCCGCCCCCAACGGCTGGAACGACCCTGACATGCTGGAGGTCGGCAACGGCGGCATGACGACCACCGAGTACGAGAGCCATTTCTCCATCTGGGCCATGCTCGCCGCACCGCTGATCGCCGGCAACGACATGAGCAAGATGGACGCAGACACGAAGCGCATCCTGACCAACGCCGAGGTCATCAAGGTCGACCAGGACCCGCTGGGCCGCCAGGGCCGCCGCATCTGGCGCCAGGGCGACCTGGAGGTCTGGGTGCGCACGCTGGCCGGCGGCGACCGCGCCGCCGTGCTGTTCAACCGCAGCGAGAAGCCGGCCGAGATGGCGGTGGCCTGGGAGCAGCTCGACCTGCCGGCCAAGCTCAAGGCCGACGTGCACGACCTGTGGTCGGGCAAGAAGACCAAAGCGGTCGCCGGCCGCCACGGCGGCACGGTGGCGCCGCATGGCGTGCTGATGTTCCGGATCTCGCCCGTCACCCAATGAGAACCTGCGGGCCGAGCGCCGGGCCGCTCCAAGCCGGCCCGTCGGGCGATGTGCCTGCGGCTCAATGCCGCAAGCATCGCCGTCCACTTGGGTGACCGGCTGGGTGAGCTCGCGTTCAGCGGAGCTCGCCCGGACGAGGGGCGTTCAGTAAGCCAGCGTGAAGCGGCCGCGGCGGTGCTGCGGCGCTTCCAGTTCGTTGACGATGGCCACGGCCAGGTCCTGCACGCTGATGTGGCTCTCGCCCTTGGCGTCGAACACCGGCTCTTCGCCGCCGAGGCGGAACTGGCCGGTGCGCTCGCCGGGCGCCAGGTGCATGGCGGGCGACACGAAGGTCCAGTCCAGCGCGCTCTTGTCGGCACGCAGGCGGGTCAGCACCTCGCGGGCGGCGAGCGCACCCTGCTTCCATTCGGCAGGAAAGGCCGGCGAGTCGACCAGCTGCTGGCCCGGTGCGATGTAGAGGCTGCCCGCGCCGCCGACGACGATGAGGCGCACGCCGGCCTCGCGGGCGGCGTCGGCAATCGTTTCGCTGCCGCGCAGGAAGTCGTCGTGCAGGTTCGGGTTGGCCCAGCCTGCATTGAAGGCGCTGACGACAGCGTCCACGCCGGCCAGCTCATCCGCCAGATTGGCGCCCGCCAGCACGTCCACCGAGCGCACGGCCAGCCCCGGGCGGGCCGCAAGACCGGCCGCGTCGCGTTGCAGGGCGCGAACCTGGTGGCCGCGGTTCAGCAGTTCTTCCAGCAGCGCCTTGCCGACAAAGCCGGTGGCGCCGATCAGGGCAATGTTCATCGTGGTTCTCCAGAACGGGTTTTGCGATGAGCGATTGTTCCCGCTTCACAATGCGGCGATAAGCTGGCCCGATTCGCCAGCACTGTTTAGAAAATCTTCATGCTCGACCAGCTCAAGCGCATGGCCGTCCTCGCCTCGGTGGTGCGCCACGGCAGCTTTGCCGCCGCCGCCCGGCAGTTGCGCACCAGCACCTCGGCCGTCAGCCAGCAGGTGAGGGCGCTGGAGAAGGGCGTGGGCGTCACGCTGCTGCACCGCTCCACGCGCAAGCTCAGCCTGACACCCGCCGGCGAGCGCTTCCATGCCGGCTGCGCCGCCATGGTGGCCGCCGCCGAGGCCGCGCAGGCACAGCTGCTGCAGCTGCGCGACGCGCCCGAGGGCGAGCTGCGCATCGCCATGACGGTCGGCTTCAGCCGGCGCATCGGCCCCGCGCTGGCGCCGTTGCTGATGGCCCATCCGGCGCTGCAGCTGCACCTGCAGGTCGAGGACGGCCTGACCGACCTCGTCGCCCACCGCATCGACCTCGCCATTCGCTTCGGCCGCCTGCCCGACAGCGCCTGGTTCGCCCAGCGTCTGGGCACCCTGCACACCAGCCTCTACGCCGCGCCCGGCTACCTGGCGCAACGCGGCGTGCCGGCCACGCCCGAGGCGCTGCAGGCCGCCGACTGGCTGATGCTGCAGGACGGCACCGACCAGCCGCGGCGCCTGCCCGGCAGCGACATCAGCGTGCAGCCGCGCTACACCAGCAACAACCAGCTGACGCTGCAGCAGCTTTGCGAGGCCGGCCTGGGTATCGCGACGCTCGGCGACGAGGACGTCGCCGAGGCCGTCGCTGCCGGCCGGCTGTTGCGGCTGGATGCCGCCCTCACGCTGCCCGAACTGCCCGTCTGGGCGCTG
>SEEY01000577.1 GCA_004211235.1 Rubrivivax sp. | reverse complement strand
CTCCTTGCCCTCGAAGCCCTGGCGGACATCGAAGCGGTTGTAGCCGTCCGCCTTGACGATGTTGAAGTCCGAGTCCCAGCGCTTGCCGACGTAGGTCAGGTCGGCGCGTGTGTAGCCGGTCCAGCCGTTGCTGAAGGCATAGCGGTAGGTGGTGTTGGCGGTCACGTTGAGCTTGGGCTGGCGGCCCAGCTCATTGCCGTCGAAGGCCACGGCGGCGCCGGTGATCACGGCGGCATTCGCCGCGTCGAACTTCGTCCAGTAGGCACGCTTGATGTCGATGTAGCCGCCCGCCGACCAGCTCGGCGTAAGCTGCGATTCCAGCACCAGCTCCAGGCCGCGCACGCGCGCCTGGTTGGTGATGGTGACGCTGCTGCCGGACGTGGAGAACGGGCATTCCGGCGTGTCCGTGACGCGGCCGCAGCTGGGCGGGTTGAAGACCGTCGTGCCGGACAGGCGATTGCGCCATTTCTGGTCGTACACGGCCAGCGCGTACTGGAAGCTGCGGTTGACCTGCTGCTTGACGCCCAGTTCCACGGAATCGAGCTTGGGCTGTTTCGTGAAGGCGGAGATGCCCGGGAAGGTCTGCTCCAGGTAGGCCTTGCCACTGGCATTGGCATTGACGTAGCCGCCGTTGCTCGTCAGCGGCTGCACGCCCTGGGCCAGGTTCACGTAGGTGGAGATGCCGGCCGCGGGCTTGTAGCGCAGCGTCAGGCGCGGCAGCAGGTTGGACACGCTCTGGCCCGAGGTGCTGCCCTGCATCGACGTGAACTCGCTCTTGTCCGTCTGGTAGCGCGCTTCCGCCGAGGCCGTCCACTGCGGGCTCAGGTCGTACTCGACCGAGCCGTAGATCGCCGGCACCGTCGAGCGCAGGTTCAGGTAGGCCCCGGTGCTGCGCGTCGGCGCGGTCTGGCCGAAGGCCGGGCTGAAGTCGACCTGCGACATCTGGTAGACCGAGCTGAAGTAACTCACGCCCACCAGGCCACGCAGCGAAGCCTGGGCGTCGGTGGACAGGCGCGCGTCGAGCGTCAGGTCGTGCGTGGGGTTGGTTTGCAGCGCGATGAAGTTGAAGGTGCCGCTGCGGTCCAGGTCGTGGATGGCCGTCGACTTCGACTCGTTGTAGCCGGCGTTCACCGCCAGGTCCATGCCGGCGGGCAGCAGCAGGCCCATCTGGGCCGACACGCGCGTCGACTCGCGCACCATGCCCATGTGGTCGATGCGCGGCGTCTTGTCCAGGAAGGGGTCCGCGAGGCTGTTGTTCACCATCGGGCCGATCACGGCGGGGGGCAGCGCCGTGTTGGCATTGAAGATGCCGCTGCCGACGTCCTTGAAGTTCGGGATGCGGTCGCAGAAATAGGCCACGCTCGGCGCAAAGGTCACCGGCGTGCGGTCCAGGGCCTGGCCGGTGTAGCTGCGCCCGGTGCAACTGGTGTTGCCAGCAGCGGCGAAGAAGCCCATTGCCGGTGCCGAGTCCTCGTCGCGCTGGTAGTGGCCACGCAGGCGCATCCACAGGTCGGCGGTGGGGGCAAAGTAGAGCGTGCCGCTGACGAACTTGCTCGTCTCCGCACCCAGCTCGCCGCCGTCGGCGGCATGGAACTGCGCGGCCTTGCTGCGGCTGCCGAAGGAGATGCGGCCACTCAAAGCGTCGGTCAGCGGGCCTTGCAGCGTGGCGTCCACGTCGTTGCTGCCCTTGTGGTCGATGGTCGCGTTGACCGTGCCCTTGAAGGTGGACGACGGGTTGCTGGTGATGAAGTTCACCGCGCCGCCGAAGGTGCTGCGGCCGAAGAATGCGTTCTGCGGACCCTTCAGCACTTCGACGCGCGCCACGTCGCCCATGCCCACGCTGGACACGCCGCCCGACAGGAAGATGCCGTCGATGAAGACGCCGCCCGAGTTCTCCCACGGGAAGACGAGGTCACCCTGCAGGCCGCGGAAGGTGACGACGCCGAACGAGCGCCCCTGGGCGCTGGTGCCGGTGGCCGAGGAGAAGGAGAACCCGGTCTGCTCACCCAGGTCCTTGATGTCCGTGATGCCGGCGCTGCGCAGTTCGCGTTCCGAGATGGCCTGCATGGAGATGGGCACGTCCATCAGCAGTTCCTTGCGCTTGCGGGCGGTCACGGTGACCGTCGGCAAGGCATTCGTGGCCTCGGCGGCTTCCTTAGGGGTGGCTTGCGCGTCGGTCGCTGCAGCCTGGGCTAACGCGCCTGCGGCGAAGAGCGAACAGGCCAGTGCGACGCTGGTTCTCGCCAGCCATCGAGGATGGTGCGAGCGCTGTGCGCCTTCGCGCCGTTGGTCTGCATGCATGCGAATTTCTCCGGGGTGTGTGGTTTGTGGAGCGGGACGGCCTGATGTCCGGCGTCGCCTCGCATGTCCATGTGACAGCGTGACGACGCTCGGTCTGGCTCGGCCGCAATGTAGGGACGGCACCCCCGGAAATCCTCTTTTGTTGGCGGCCACTCGGCAGGCGGATAAGCGGCCGGTCGGCGCAGGCCTGAATGCCGCAGGGCAGTGCCTGAATCACCGGCGCAGTGCCTGATGCCCCAGACTGGCCAAGCCCTCAGCGCCCTGGCCACGCAGCCAGCAGACCGCGCGAGACGCTTCAGTCGCCGTCGGCCGCAGGCCCTGATGCCGGCGCCATCCGGCCGCCGTGATCGCGGTGCGCCGGATGGCGCTGCGCAATCTCCAGTGCCAGGCGCTGCAGGCGCGGCACATAGCTGCTGCGCAGCCGGTCGGTGCTGCGCATCGTCGACTTGATGTATCGCATCAGGATGCCCCCCACCGGCCGACCGGCCAGCAGCAGGGGCACGCCGAGGTTGCCCTCGCGCTCATGGTCGAACTCGATGCTGCAGAAGCCCTCGTCCCGCACGCCCTGCACACGCTGCTGGATCTGCTTGCGGTCGAAGGGCATGGGGTGTTCATGGTCGGGGTCGGCCAGGCCGGCGGTGATCATCGCTTCGCTCTCGGCCGGCGTGCAATGGGCCAGATAGCAGTAGCCACAGGCCGACACCAGCAGGTGGCGCGAGCCGCCGATGCCGTGGCGGATGAGGGCCAGCGGCGACTCGTAGTCGGTGTTCAGCCGCATCACCATCTGGCTGCCACGGGGCGTGCTCACG
>SEEY01000031.1 GCA_004211235.1 Rubrivivax sp. | reverse complement strand
GTTCATGACGGTGATGGCCATGCTCGGGTTGTCCATCGACGATTTCGGCACCGGCTATTCGTCGCTCAGCTACCTGAAGCGATTCCGCGTCAGCAAGCTCAAGATCGACCAGTCCTTCGTGCGCGACCTGACGGACGACGCCGAGGACCGCGCCATCGTCGATGCCGTCATCCGCATGGCCGGTGCCCTGGGCCTGCAGACCATCGCCGAGGGTGTCGAGACCGAGGGCCAGCTGGCCTTCCTGCGTCGCCAGGGCTGCCAGGCCGTGCAGGGCTATCTGTTCAGCCGGCCGCTGCCTGCCGAGGCTTTTGCACAATTCGTGCTCGCCCAGACCGCACCCCTGTCCGCACCGCTTTCCGCCTACTGATGACCTTCACTGCCCAGCTCCAAGCCCTGTGCCCCCAGTCCCGCCTCTGCGTCGGCCTGGACCCCGAACCCGCCCGGCTGCCCGGCGCCTGGGCCGGCGATGCTTCCAAGTTCTACGAGTTCTGCGCGGCCATCGTCGACGCCACCAAGGACCTCGCCTGCGCCTTCAAGCCGCAGATCGCCTACTTTGCCGCGCATGGCGCCGAAGCGCAGCTCGAGCGCCTCATCTCGCACATCCACGACGTCGCGCCCGGCGTGCCGGTCATCCTCGACGCCAAGCGCGGCGACATCGGCTCCACCGCTGAGCAGTACGCCCGCGAAGTCTTCGTGCGCTACCGGGCCGATGCGGTGACGCTGTCGCCCTTCATGGGTTTCGACAGCATCGAGCCCTACCTCGCCTACGAGGGCAAGGGCGCCATCCTGCTGTGCCGCACCTCCAACAAGGGCGGCGACGACTGGCAGATGCAGCGCCTGGCCGACGTGCCCGGCCAGCCGCGCCTGTTCGAGCATCTGGCCCACCTGGCCGAGTCGCAATGGAACCGCAACGGCCAGCTCGGCCTCGTCGTCGGCGCCACCTACCCGGCGGAGATCGCCCGCGTGCGCGAACTCGCGCCCACGCTGCCGCTGCTGGTGCCGGGCGTCGGCGCGCAGGGCGGCGATGCGGCGGCCGTCGTGCAGGCGGCCGGCCGCACGGCGCCGCTGGTCGTGAGCTCGTCGCGCGCCATCCTCTACGCGAGCAGCGGCCCGGACTTTGCCGAGCGCGCCCGCGCCGTCGCCAACGAGACCCGGCTTGCCCTGATCTGACATGGCGCGCGATGCCGACGACCACCTCAGCAGCCTGGTCGGGCACGCGGAGCCGCCGGAGCAGCAGCACGCGCGACTGCAGAGCAGCATGCGCTGGCAGGGCTCGCGGGTCTTCCTGCTGGCCTGTGCGCTGTCTTCCGCCCCGCTCGCGGGGCTGCTGTGGGGCACCCGCCAGCCGCAGGAATGGGAAGGCGGCTGGCTGCCGCCCGCGCTGGCGCTGCTCATTTCGCTGCTGGCGCTGCTGAGACTGATCTGGCAGCGGCGTTCCGCCCGCCACCGTGAGTCGCCCCTGGTGGCCATGGGCCTCATGACGCTGGTGCTGGCCTTGCCCATCGTCATCGCCGTGTCGCGCGACCAGGGCCTGTGGTCGCTGAGCCTGCCGATGATGAGCCTGGTGGTCGCGTTCGGTACCGGGCTGCTGGGCCTGCCCTCCGGCCTGACCCTGATGGCGCTGGCCCTCGCCGGGCTGGCGGGCATGGCGCTGGCCGAGACGCTGGGCTGGGCGACGCATCCCATGGCCTCGTCCGGGCTGTTGCTGCGGGTCACGGTACAACTCTGGTTGCTTGGCACGGGCCTGGTGGCCGGCATCGGGCTGTTGAAGATGGTCAAGCGCTCGCTGGCCGAGGCGGACGAGCGCACCGAGCGCTTCCGTGGCCTGCTGGGCATGGCGGTGGACTGGTATTGGGAGATGGACCGGGACTTCCGTTTCACGCACGTGGCCGAGGAACGCCCGGGCGGTTCGGGCCTGGATCTGCAGTGCCGCCTGGGCAAGACGCCGTGGGACGTGGAAGGCATGGGCCTGTCCGACGACGAGTTCGACGCCCATCGCGCCGACCTCGAATCCCACCGCTCCTTCCACGGCATGGTCGCGCGACGCACGGGCGTGGACGGCAGCCCGCGCTGGGTCTCCATCAGCGGCGAGCCGCGCTTCGACCCGCAGGGCAACTTTCGCGGCTACTGGGGCGTGGGCCGGGATGTGACGCACGAGATCACGGCCGAGCAGACCGTGCACGCCACCGAGACCCGCTATCGCGAGTTGTTCCGCCGCTCGCCGAGCCCGCTCGTGCTGCACCGCTGGGGTCGCGTCGTCGACGCCAATCCGGCGGCCATGGCCATGTTCGGCTATGCGCAGCGCTCGAGCATGATCGGCCAGGACCTGTTCAGCCACTATGAACCCGGCGACGACGAGACCGCGCGCCAGCAGGCCGCACGTCTGGAAAGCATGGCGCCCGGCGCGATGCAGCCGATGGCCGAATACCGGCTGCGCACGCTGTCGCGCCGCCGCCGCCTCGTGCAGGCCACCAGCGTGCGCGTCGAGACGGCCTCGGGCCCGGCCACGCTGACCTTTTTCACTGACCAGACCGAGCAGAGCCGCGCGCAGGACGCGCTGCGCCGCAGCGAGGGCCTGCTGTCGCACCTCGTCGCGACCAGTCCCGACGTCATCACGCTGACCGAGGCCGAGACCGGCCGCTACGCGATGGTCAACAAGACCTTCGAGCAGCTCAGCGGCTGGGCCAGTTCCGAGGTGCTGGGCCGCACGGCGGAGGAGATCGGCCTCTGGCACCACCCGGCCGAACGCGTGGCCATCAGCGACGCCGTGCGCCGCGACGGCGTGGCCAGCAATGTGCCGGTCAGCTTTCGTCGCAAGGACGGCAGCGCCGTGGCCATGCTGGTGTCGGTCGCGCCCTTCGAGATGGATGGCCAGAACTACCTGGTGCTGTATGCCCGCGACGTGTCGGAGAGCGAGCGCACGCGGCTCGTGCACGGCGCCATCCTGGAGAACGCATCCATCGGCATCGCCCTCACGCGCGACCAGCAGTTCGTGCTGGCCAATCCACGTGTCGAGGCCATGTTCGGCTGGGAGCGCGGCGCGCTGCTCGGCCAGCACGGCAGCGTCGTCTGGCCGAGCGTGGAGGAGTGGCAGGCCGTCGGCCGCGAACTGGGCCCGCTGCTGGCGGCCGGGCAGCAGGCGGAGACGGAGCGCACGATGCGCCGCCGCGACGGCTCGACCTTCCTGGCGAGGCTGCTTGCCCAGGCGGTGGACCCCGCCCATCCCAGCCGCGGCGGCACGATCTGGATCATCGAGGACATCACCGAGCGCCGCCGCGTCGAGGATCAGCTCGCCCATGCCAAGGACGAGGCCCAGGCGGCCAACCGGGCCAAGAGCGCCTTCCTGGCCAACACCAGCCACGAGATCCGCACCCCGCTCAACGGCCTGCTCGGCCTGGGCCGGCTGGCGCAGCAACCCGACATCAACGACGAGCAGCGCCGCGACTACCTGAACCAGATGATGGACAGCGCCGAGAGCCTGTCCGGCCTGATCTCCGACATCCTCGACCTCTCCAAGATCGAGGCCGGCCGCCTGACGTTGGAAACGCAACCCTTCTCGCTGCGCGAGCTGCTCGCCTCCATCCGTCTGGCCTACCTGACGCTGGCCCAGGCGCGCGGCCTGACCTTCGCCGTGGAGATGGACCCGGCGCTGCCAGGCTGGGTCTTCGGTGACCCGCTGCGCACGCGCCAGATCCTGTCCAACTACCTGACCAACGCGCTGAAGTTCACATCGCAGGGCGGCGTGACGGTGGGCGTGAAGGCGCTGGCCCGCAACAGCGTCGGCAGCGCCGGCGAATGGGTGCGCATCGAGGTCACCGACACCGGCTCGGGCATCGCGGCCGAGCAGCAGACGCGCCTCTTCCAGCCCTTCACGCAGGCAGACGAATCGACGACGCGCCGCTTCGGCGGTACCGGCCTGGGCCTGTCCATCTGCCGCGAACTCGCGACGCTGATGGGCGGCGAAGTCGGCGTGCGCAGCGTCGTTGGCGCAGGCTCGACCTTCTGGGCCGAACTGCCGCTGCCCGGCGCACCCGCGCCGCTGGCCCACCAGCCGCGTGAAACACGCGCCACCATTGCCGGGCAGGACGCCCTTCACGGCCGCCGCGTGCTGATCGCCGAGGATCACCCGGTCAACATGCTGATCGCCGTGGCGCAGCTCGAACAGTGGGGCATGGAAGTGGCGCAGGCCAGCGACGGCCGCCAGGCCATCGAGGCTGTGCACGCCGCCGCCAGCGTCGGCAAGCCCTTCGACATCGTGCTGATGGACGTGCAGATGCCCGTGATGGGCGGCCACGACGCGACGCGCGAGCTGCGCAAGCACTTCACGCGCGAGGAGCTGCCCATCGTCGCGCTGACGGCGGCGGCCCTGGTCTCGGAGCGCGACGACGCCTTCGCCGCGGGCATGAACGACTTCCTGACCAAGCCCATCGACACGCTCAAGCTGCACCAGACACTGCTGCGCCTCACCCGGGGCTGAAGGCGCGCCTGAACGTCCGGCCGCGGGGCGTTGCCGGCATGAATAATGCGCGCGGCCCCAGGACCCACCGCTTCATCAGCCCACGCCATGAGCACACCCGCCGAACGCAACTACAAGTACTACGACCTGATCATGGCCGCGTTCGTCTGCGTGCTGCTGTGCTCCAACCTGATCGGGGCGGCCAAGCAGGCGCAATTGACGCTGCCCTTCATCGGCCCGGTCACCTATGGCGCGGACCTTTTCTTCTTCCCGATCAGCTACATCTTTGGCGACATCCTGACCGAGGTCTACGGTTACGGCCGTGACCGCCGCGTCGTCTGGGCCGGCTTCGGCGCGCTGCTTTTCTCCGCCTTCATGGCGTGGGCGGTGGTGCACCAGCCGCCCGCGCCGACCGAGTTCATGGCTCTCTACCAGCCGCAGCTGGAGGCGGTGTTCGGCAACACCTGGCGCATCGCCGCCGGTTCCATGATCGCCTTCGCCTGCGGCAGCTTCGCCAACAGCTTCGTGCTCGCCAAGATGAAGGTGGCCTCCGGCGGCCGCCACCTGTGGGCGCGCATCATCGGCTCCACCATCGTGGGTCAATTCGTCGATACCGGCGTGTTCTTCCTGATCGCCTTCTACGGCGTCTGGGCCAACGAGCAGCTGTTCGCGGTCATCCTGGCGCAGTACCTGTTCAAGACGACCTGGGAGACGGTCATGTACCCGGTGACGGCCCGGGTCGTCGCCTTCCTGAAGCGCGCCGAGGGCGTGGACCACTTCGACCGCGACACCAACTTCAACCCGTTCGCCATCAAGGTCTGAGCCGAACTGGATCGGGCCGGCAGACGGCCCGCGAACTCCAGGAAGACAAAAAAGGGCACCTTGCGGTGCCCTTTTGGGTTGCTGGGCTGCCGTGAGGCAGCTTGGCGATCACTTGAACTTGTAGCTTGCCGAGACGGTGAAGTAGCGGCCGTAGGGGTTGTGCATCGCGGTGTCGTAGCCCAGGTAGGTCGCGCCCGGATCGTACGGAGCCTTCTCGTTCGTGAAGTTCTGGATGTTGAACGAAAGCGTCAGGTCCTTGAAGCCGGTGTAGCTGTAACCCACGTCGAACGTCGTCCAGGCGCTGATCTTGCAGCCCGGATAGCGGTTCAGGTACAGGTCCCGGCCATTGGTGGCTGTGGGCGCCTGGCCGACCTGGCTGCGGCCGGTCAGCGCGGTGGGGCCACCCAGCAGGTCGGCAGGATCGGTGACGTTGCCGTAGTGGCAGGTCTTGCCTGAGTAGTTACGCATCGTGCCGTCAGGCTGGCCGTACTGCTGGCGGATCAAGGAAATGCCGCTGACATAGTTCAACGCGCCCATCAGGCTGTGCGCGCCGGTCTCGGCGGCCGTGGACAGGCGGAACTTGACGCGCGGGATGTCGCCGGCCGAGGTCGCCCAGTCCGCGAGGCCGCCCCGCGTACCAACCAGGTTGTTCGATGGGTAGCCCGGCTGTTCAATGCGCTCGTACTTGGTGGTGTAGGTGCCGCTCAGCGAGTTGCTCCACTTGACCGCGCCATCCATGATCTTCGTCGAGGTCTTCACCTCGAAGTCGATGCCGGAAACCATCGTGCTGCCCTGGTTGCTCCAGGGCGTTGCCACCGTCAGCAGCGGGCCCGTGCCGGGCTGGCCGTTGAGCAGCAAGGCGGGGTTGGTGTCGCGGATCAGCGCAGTCGGCGGATAGCGGTCCGGGTGGTCGATGACGTCCTGTGCGCTGCCCAGGGCCACCTCACCGTTCTTGCGGATCTTGAAATAGCCCAGCACCACGTCGACGCCTTCGGTCGGGGACAGGATCAGGCCCAGGGACGAGCTGTAGGCCGTCTCGGGGCGCAGTGAGGGATTGGCACCGCCCTGGCCGGACACGGTCTTGTTGCAGTCCGCGGCTTCGGCGCCGGGGAACGGCACCTGCGGGTCCGCATTGGTGTTGCAGCGAACCGGGTCCAGAAGGCCATTCACGAAGAACTGGGCGCCACCGGGACTGACCTGCGACACGGCAGGAGCGCGGAAACCTTCGGCGTAAGTGCCGCGGAAGGTCAGGAAGTTGGTCGCCGTCCACTTGAAGCCGGCCTTCGGCACGAAGTTCGTCTTGATGCCGGGGTACTTGTCGACGCGGCCGGCCAGGTCGACATCCAGCGTCTTGAGCACCGGCAGGCGAACTTCCACGAAGCCCGACTTGACGTTGCGGCTGCCCGTGACGGCCGTGTTGGCCAGGCCGAGGATGTTGCCGGCTGCGTTCTCCGGATCCGGCGAGATGTCGATGGACTCACGACGCAGCTCGATGCCGGCCGCCATGCCGATCGGTCCGCCCGGCAGCTTGCCGAACTCGGTGCTGACCTTGGCGTCCCACTGGACGATCTCGGCCGAGCCCTTGTTCAGCAGCGGACGAGACAGGTCCGGATCGCTTGCGATGGATGCCAGCGAGCGGTTTGTGCCGCCGGAGGCGGTGCCCAGCATCTGGCGCAGCACCGGCAGGCGGTAGAAGCCGTAGTAGTACTCGTTGCGGTCCGAGCGGTTCCAGAGCACGGCGGATTCCCAGTCCCAGTTGCCGAACATGGTGCCCTTGGCACCGGCCAGGGCGCGATAGCCTTCGTTCAGTTCGTTGAAGCCGGCCTTGATGTTCTCGAAGCGCATCTGCACCGCGGTGCGGGACGTCGGGAACGGGTTGTCAGGATGGCCTACTTCCAGGATGGCCTGGAAGGTGGGCGCAGTGCCCGAGCCGCCAAGCAGGAAATTGCTGGTGGGCGAGAGGCCGCTGATGGTGCGCGACGCTGCCAGGTACTTGCGCTCACTGCGGCTGTAGGCCACTTCGGCGAAAGCGGTGATGTTGTCGCTCAGCTGCAAAGTCCCCCGGCCGAGCAGGCTCGCATCGGAGCCCGGGTTCTGCATCTCGTTGTAAGCGTCGAGGTTGTAGTTGCAGAACGGGCGGTTCAGCAGGCCGGCCGCGGAGGCGGCAGTGGAGAAGCCGAACTTGATCGCATCAGCGGTTGCGACCGTCATCTGCTGCGATGCCGGGCAATCGAGCTTGTTGATGATATTGGCGGAACTTCCCTGCGGGAAATTCTTCGCGCCCGCGGTGCCTTCCTTGGTGAAGAACGGCGACGCGGTGGAAAAGCTGCCGTACGGATTGCGCCGCAGGTTCAGCGCACGGTAGTCGGCGGCCTGGATGCCGGCATCCGTGTCGTCGTTCTCCATGGTGCGGCCCTTGACCGAGAAGTCCGCGCCGACCAGCACGTTGTAGCCGTTGGCAGCCAGGTCGCCGAAGCCGAAAGTGGCGCTGAGGCCGCCCTTCTGGTACTCGTTCTTGCCGTTGGCGCCGGCCACAGCCTTGACCTCGAAGCCGCGGTAGTCGGTGCGGGTGATGAAGTTGATGACGCCACCGATGGCATCCGAACCGTACACAGCGGAGGCGCCATCCTTCAGCACTTCCACCCGCGCGATTGCGGACACCGGAATCGAATTCAGGTCATACAACGTGGAGGTGCCGTTGTTCGGGTTGGCGTAGGCCGACGGCGTCATGCGACGGCCATTCAGCAGGATCAGCGTCGACGTAGCCGACAGGTTGCGCAGCGACACAGTCGAGATGCCGCGGGAGAAACCGTTCTGGTTGGGCGTGTCCAGATAGCCGTCGTTGCCGATGGCCGGGACGAGGGTGCGCAGCAGCTCCATCGCATTCTTGACGCCAGACAGGGAGATGTCTTTGGCGGTGATCACGTCGACCGGGGAACTACCCTCCTTCGCTGTGCGCTTGATGTTGGAACCCGTGACCTCGACGCGCTCGAGCTGAGCTGGGGAGGACTGCGCCCACGCCTGCAGGCAACAGGCCTGAGCAGCCATGGCGGTCAGCGTGATCGCGAGCTTTTGAATGTGTCGGGTTGAGGTCATGTGAGTAAAGGCAGGGTGAAATACGTCATGGCAGTCTCAGGCTTGCCTTCGCTCAGGACAAAGACAGGTATGCCCCCCTTGACAAGGGTCGCCCAAAAACACAGTTCTTTACTGGTGCGTCAACTCGGTTCAGATTAGGGGGTGTCACAGATAATAAGCACCAAAAACATGGTGGCAACGCACCGCCCCGGTGCGTCACAGGCGCCTCATTTCAAGGGCTATTCAGGTGCATTTTTGTGGCCAGTACGCAACGCATGACCCGAGGCTTGCCGACGAAGCTGGCCTGGACCTGAGGGGCAGTACGCAACGACTTGGGTGGCGAAGAAGTGCGAGCCGGCGCATCACGGGGCACGACGGTGCCCTTGACGCAGCGAGGCTCCGCGCGATCGGCGCCGGAACCTTTGACACGGCGAAAATGCGCTGCATGAGCACCTCCCAAGATGCGGCCGCGCCCGGGCTGCTGTTCGCATTGCTGCCCGATGGCGGCTTGGCCCCGGACGGCCCCGACACCATGGCGCCGCTGGCCGCCGCGCTGCAAGCCCAGTACCCCGGCGCCGTGACGCTGACCTTGCATCCGCCGCTGCGCGACGCCGAGGGTCGTTGCCGTTGGTGGCCGGGTGAGGTGGGCCTGGAGGGCGTCGAGGCTGCGCTGCCGCAGCTCATCGACCGCCTGCGCCACGAGGCCGCCAGGCTGGATCTGCCCTGGCAGCGCGTGGCGCTCGCCGGCGTGGGTGACGGGGCCATGCTCGCGCTGGAGGCGGTGCAGGCCGAGCCGGCACTCGTCGGCCGGGTGCTGGCCTTTGCCGGCGGCTACCTGTCGCGCCCCGAGCACTCGCCGCAGGAGGTTTGCGTGCACCTGCTCCACGGGCTCGAGGACCGGCGCTACCCGTACCGTCACGTCGTCGACGCCGCGCAGGCGCTCGTCGACCTGGGCGCCGACGTGACCGCCGATGTGCTGCCCCACCTCGATCACGGCCTGCATCCGGCGCTGATCGACAAGGCGATGGAACAGCTGCGCACCTTCATCCCCGCGCGGTTGTGGCGCGAGGCGGTGGTGGCCGCGCAGGAGATGGAAAGGCCGGCCGGCTAGCCTCCGGCCGGCCGGATCAGTCCAGCACGACTTCCGTGCGGATGACGCCGGCCCGTTCGGCGCTCGCGCTGAGCGCCAGCCGCGTGCCCACCGGGGCACGCACCACCCATTCCGCCACGGCGCGGTCGCCGGTGGGTTGCTTGTTGGGCAGGAAGGCGAGCTGGCTCTGCTTGGGTGCGTGGCCCTCGAGTTGCGGGCCTTCCATGCGCTCCTTGCCGCTGACGAGGCTGATCGTCGGGTCGCCGGACGGCATGTGGATCTCGAAGATCACGCCGCGCACGGTCTTGCGCTCCAGCGCGCGCTGGGTGACGTAGGCCGGCAGATAGCCCGCGTTCGCCACGGCCAGGCGCACGCGCCACATGTCCGGGCCGAGCGCGCGGACTTCGGTGCGGATCAGCTCCAGCTTCGGCAGGCTCATCGCGATCTGGGTCAGCCAGGCCGGAAAGCGCGCCGCCTCGCGCTCGCGCAGCGCGGGCGGCGGGTTGCGCCAGTAGTTCATCTTGTCCCAGCCGCCGATCTCGACGGCGCCGAGCTGCGGGTGCTGGAAGGGCGTCCATTCCACATGCGCCTTGCCGCCGCACTGCTCGTCGCTCCACTTCAGCAGCTTGAGGTCGTCCTCGACCGGATGCTCCCGGTACCAGTCGATCCAGCGGTCGTCCTCGATGCCGGCCTCCTTCTTGGGCGACCACAGTTCGACGACCCAGAACAGCGCGCCCAGGTGCTCGTAGACCCAGTCCTGCGTGCCGGTGATCACGTCTTTCGGGTCGTAGCGGAACTCTTCGTAGATGCTGATCGCCGGGTAGCCGGTGTGCTTCTCGCCGAGGGCTGAGAACTGCTGGAACAGCCACAGGTCGGCCGGCGTCATGTCCTTGTCACTGCGCGTGCCGCAGGGCCGCAGGATGACGCCGCTGTGGGTGTGGAAGCTGATGGCGGCGCCGATGTTGGGATGCTGGGTGATGAACTCCACCATCGCGCGCACCTCGGGCTCGCTGGTCGGGTAGGGGCCGGCGCCGACCTGCTCGAACTCCTGGCGCCATTCGCCAGGGAAGTTGCGGTTCAGGTCCAGCCCTTCGCGGTCCGAATTGACCTTCACGGTCAGGCCATCGTGGTTGCGGATGAAGCCCTCCGGGATGAGCCGGAAATACTCCCCGCCATGCTCGCCCGGCTCGCGCGCCACCATCAGCCGCGGGTCGCCAGCATGCCGCTTGTAGCCACCGTGCGGGTCGGGCACGCGGATTGTCAGGATGCGGCCGTCGCCGTCGATGTCTTCCACCGTCAGGCCGTCGACCGGCTCCTCCGTGTAGGGGTAGGCGCGGGTGGAGCTGCGGATGTGGCGGGGCCGCTCGGCCAGTGCCAGCTCGGCACCGTCGGGGTTCAGGCGCGGCACGAGGTAGAGGGTGCGCGTGTCCAGCAGGCGGTTGACCTGCTGGCTCTCCGGCGACGTGCCGCCGTGCTGCTGCAGCAGCTGGTGCAGGTAGTACAGGCAGGTGGTGGACGCCGTCAGCTCGGCCGCATGGATGTTGCCGTCGACCCAGAGCGCCGGCTTGTCGATGTCCATGCCGCTGGCCAGGTTCGTGACGATGACGACCCAGATGTCGCGGCCCTCGTAGCTCTTGCCGATGGAGCGCACCGAGACGAGGTTGGGCCGCGCCTCGGCGTAGGCGAACAGCAGCGCCGTCAACTCGTCGAAGCGGTAGAAGTGGTCGAAGCGCGGATGGGGCAGGGCGGCGGGCATGGGCTGGCTCTGGTTTTGGCACCCCAAGAACTAGGGGCCTTGTAGTGGCGCGGATTGTCCGAACTCGCCCATGCGCATCTGCCAGGGTTTGCCCTTGCGACGGGCCGTCACTGGCCCTTGAACAGCGCCTGGAACTGTCGCGAAACCGGCAGCTTCTCGTCGCGCCCGCGCAGCGTGACCACCATGCTGCCCTCGTCGACGCGGATGGCCCGCGCGATGCAGCGGCTGTTGACGAGCACGCTGCGGTGGATCTGCCAGAACTGCTCGGGGTCGAGCTGCGTCAGCAACTCGCGCAGCGGCGTGCGGATCAGTGCCTCGCCGCCGTTGTGCACCACCCGCGTGTAGCGCGCGTCGGCCTCGAAGTAGACGACCTCCTCGGGAGGAATCAGCACCACCTCGCGCCCCACGCTGGCCTGGATGGGCCGCCACATGGCCTTGGGCGTTGCCAGATTGGCGAGCAGGCGTTGCAGTGCGGCGATGTCCGGCGCCGGTTGCGCCACCCGGGAGCGCAAGCGCGCCAGGGTCTGCGCCAGGCGCTCGTCGTCGACCGGCTTGAGCACGTAGTCGACCGCGCCCGCGTCGAAGGCGGCCATGGCATGGTCGTCATGGGCCGTCACGAAGACGATCAGCGGCGGCGCGGCCAGGGCCGCCAGGCGGCGGGCGACTTCCAGGCCGGTCAGGCCCGGCATGCGGATGTCGAGAAAGGCGATGGCCGGCTCATGCGCCAGGCAGTCGTCCCACGCCTCCGCGCCGTTCGTGCTGGCGGCAACGAGCTGCAGCTCGGGCCAGAGGCGGCCGAGCGCGGCGCGCAGCTGCTCGCGCGGGGCTTCTTCGTCGTCGGCGATCAGGGCGGTGATGGTTCGCGTCATAGGGTCAGGGTGGCGATGCAGCCGGGGTGGGCTTCGGCCAGCGTCAGCGCGGCGCCGGGGCAGGCGCTCGCCAGCCGGCGGCGCGTGTTGGACAGGCCCACGCCCTCGCGCCAACCGGGCGCGAGGCCGGGGCCGTCGTCGCGAACCGTCAGCTGCAGCCGAGCGCCGTCGCGGCGGGCGGCGATGGCGATGCGGCCGCCATGCAGTTGCGGCTCCACGCCATGGGCGATCGCGTTCTCCGCCAGCGTCAGCACGACGCCCGGAGGCAGCTGCGCATCGAGGTCGTCCGGCACGTGGATGTCGAAGGCCAGGCGTGCGCCCAGGCGCGCCTGCATGATGGCCAGATAGCGCCTGACCATGCCGATCTCATCGGCCAGCGGCTGCAGCTCGCGCTCGAACATCGGCAGCGTGGCGCGCAGATAGGCCGTGAAGTCGCGCAGCAGCGGCGCGGCGCGGGCATCGCCGGTGTCCACCCAGTGCTGCAGCGAGGCCAGCGTGTTGAAGAGGAAATGCGGCTGGATCTGCGCTGCGGCCAGGCGGGTGGACAGGCGTAGCGCGGCGTCCTGCTCGGCCAGTTCGCGCAGGCGGGATTCGATCTGCTCGGCGCGGTAGAGCGTCAGCACCCACCAGCCTGACAACACGGCGGTCATCACGGCCAGCATCACCGGCAAGTTGTCCTGCACGAGTGCTCGCCAGCCCTGTTTGACGAACAGGACGGAGGCCGCCGCCAGCACCACGCCGACGCCATAGCAGGCCACGTTGAGCCGCTTGCGCGTCGGCCCGCCCCACAGCCAACGCGCCACGGCGAGCGTGCCCCAGCACAGGCCGAGACCGATCGGCCAAACGAGCGGGCCATACCGGCTTTCGTGCGTAACGACGGCCAGCACGATGATGAGGTTGACGTAGGCGTACTGGTCGATGCCGCTCGGCCAGGGCTGGCCGCCAGCCCTGGCCATCTCGTCGGGCGTGAACAGGCGGCGAGGCCCGGGATACAGCCATTGGGACCAATCCGTGTGGAGCCAGCGGCGAGGCGTTGATGACATGGCCGGCAGTCTAGGAGGACGCCGCCCTGGGCAGCCATAGCGTGCGGCGAATGGCAGCCGGGAGCGCATGAACGGCGCGCCCGGCTGTCTAGACAAGCGCGGTGCAGAATGCCGTGATGGCTGCCTGGACCTCCCTCGACCTGCAGCGCCGCGCTGACGGCCTTGCCACGCTGACCATGAACCGGCCCGCCGTGTTCAACGCCTTCGACGAGGCGCTGATCGCCGAGCTGGACGCGGCTTTTGCGATGCTCGCCGATGATGCCGGCGTGCGCGTCATCGTGCTGGCCGGCGCCGGCAAGCACTTCAGCGCCGGTGCCGACCTGCAGTGGATGCAGCGCGCGGCCGCCGCCTCGCAGGACGACAACCTGGCTGACGCGCGCCGCTTCGCCGCCATGCTGGCGCGCATCGCCGGCTGCCCCAAACCGACCATCGCCCGCGTGCAGGGCGCGGCGCTGGGCGGCGGCGTGGGGCTGGTGGCGGCCTGCGACATGGCCGTCGCGTCCGAAGCGGCGAGCTTTGCCGTCAGCGAGGCGCGCATGGGCATCCTGCCGGCCGTCAT
>SEEY01000576.1 GCA_004211235.1 Rubrivivax sp. | reverse complement strand
CCATCTGGATGGTCCGGGCGGCCCCTTGCTGGGTCGAGTCAGGATCGACAAGGCGGGCGATTGGAAACTGTCCAGCGCCATGGCGAAGAACATGCCCAAAGGGGTACGCGACATCGTCATAACCCAAACCGGTGGCAACGCCGTCGAGGTCGACTGGGTCAGCTTCCAATAGCTGGAACGCTGCAAGGCGACAGCGTGAGCTGACAAAGGGACGGCGCAGCGGCGGTTCCGTGCAGGCCATGCCGGCCGATCTGCGGTGTGTCGCACGGCGGCAGCGGCGGGGCGAGCGCGCCGATACAAGCGCGGCCTTGTCTTTTGCCGATGGACCGAGCCGATGCCCTTTGTTCCCCTGTTTTACCGCCCCGCCGCAAGGCGCGGCTCTCTCTTGCGCGCCCGCGTGCGCCAGGCCGCGCAGTTGCTGCTGGCCCTGCCCGCCCTCTGGGTCGCTGGCGCCGCGCTGGCTGCCCCGCCGGTCGAGCTGACCCACCTGCACGGCCAGGCGGTCGAGTTGCGCCGCGTGCCGCCCGATGCACTGCCGGCGGCGGGCACCATCGTGTTCGAGAACGGCCTGCGTGGCGACCTGGAAGGCTGGTCCGCCGTCATCGCCGGGCTGGCGCCCGCCACGCGCCAGGGCTGGGCCCTGTTCGCCTACAACCGCCCCGGCATCGGCCGCAGCGAGGAGACCGAGCGCCCGCGCGATGGCCAGCAAGTGGTGGCCGACCTGCGCGAACTGCTGCGCCAGCACGACCTCAAGCCGCCCTTCCTGCTGGTGGGCCACTCCCTGGGCGGCCTCTACCAGCAGCTGTTCGCCCGCACCTACCCCGGCGAAGTGCGCGGGCTGGTGCTGGTGGATGCGGTCTACCCGGGCGTGATCAAGAAGCCCGAGGACTTTCCGCTCTACACCCGCATGGCCAAGCGCCTGTTCATGAGCCGCATGGCGGCCCGCGAGACCGAGGCCATCCACGCCACCGGCGAGCAGGTGCTGGCGCTGCCCTGGCCGGCGCAAGTCTCCGTGGAGCGGCTCGTCAACGTGCCCAAGTCACCCGGCGCGATCGGTGTCGATTTCGGCGTGGTGAACAACGACGCGGCCACCGCCGCACGGGTGCGGGCCATGTACCCCGGCGCCCGCACCACGGTGCTGGACTCGGACCACCAGATCCAGAAGGCCAACCCCGAGGCAGTGGTGCGGGCGGTGATCGACCTGATCGGCCCGGCTGGCCTCGCTCCTGACGTGGCCGCGCGGTTGGCGGCTGGAGGCGTGAGCCCGGTGTCCGGCCGCTAGGGCTGCGGGCAGCTCGTAGGTTGGGGTGAGCCTGCGAACCCCAAATGTTCGCCACGTGAGTTCGTTGGGGTTCACCTTGTTCACCCCAACCTACGGCTGGCGCGGCAGAGACCGTTCTCAGCCGCCCGACTTGTTCGGGTTGCGCCAGGCCCGCTCGAAGGGCAGCCGCCACGCATGCGGGGCGATGAGCTGGTGGACGGACTTCGGGCCCCAGCTGCCCGGTTCGTACAGACGCACGGGCGGCGGCGCCTCCAGCAGCGGGGTCGACACCTCCCACAGGCGCTCGATGCCCTCGGCGGTGCAGAACAGGGTGTGGTCGCCCTTCATCGCGTCCAGGATCAGGCGTTCGTAGGCCTCCAGCACCTCGTCCACCAGGCCGGTGTCGTGCATGGCGAACTGCAGGCTCAGCTTGTCGAGCCGCATGCCCGGGCCGGGGCGTTTGCCGTAGAAGCTCAGGCTCATCTTGCTGGCGTCGGCCAGGTCGAAGGTCAGGTGGTCGGGCCCCTGGGCGCCAACGCCGCTGCCGGGCGGGAACATGCTCTTGGGCGGCTCGCGGAAGGCGATGGAGATGATGCGCTGGCCCTCCGCCATGCGCTTGCCGGTGCGCAGGAAGAAGGGCACGCCCGCCCAGCGCCAGTTGTCGATGTAGCACTTCAGCGCGATGAAGGTCTCGGTCTCGCTCTGCGGGTCCACGCCCGGCTCGGCGCGGTAGCCGCCGTACTGGCCACGCACCACGTCGGCGGGCTGGATGGGCAGCATGCTGCGGAAGACCTTGTTCTTCTCCTCGCTGATGGGCGCCGGCTCCAGCGAGGTGGGCGGCTCCATGGCCATGAAGCCGAGGATCTGGAAGAGGTGCGTCACCACCATGTCGCGGTAGGCGCCGGTCTGCTCGTAGAACGCACTGCGCTGCCCGAGGCCCAGGGTCTCGGGCACGTCGATCTGCACGTGGTCGATGAAGTTGCGGTTCCAGATCGGCTCGAACAGCCCGTTGGCAAAGCGGAATGCCAGGATGTTCTGCGCCGGTTCCTTGCCCAGGAAGTGGTCGATGCGGAAGACCTGGTCTTCGGCGAACACCTCGTGCACGGCGCGGTTGAGCTTCACGGCACTGGCCAGGTCCGTCCCGAAGGGCTTTTCCATCACGACCCGCGCATGGGCCACCAGGCCGGCGTCGCCCAGCACCTTCACGGCCGACAGGGCCGCGTTGGGCGGCACGCTCAGGTAATGCAGGCGCTCGTTCTCGCCGCCGATGGCGGCCTCGGCGCGCGCGGCGGCCTGGGCCAGGGCGGCCGGGCCAGCCGCGAGCGGCACGTACTCCAGCCGCGCGGCAAACGCGGCCCAGTCGGCGTCACTCACCGGGCGATTGAAGAACTCCGCCAGCGCCTGCCGCGTCAGTGCGCCAAAGGCGGCGGTGTCGATGTCGTCGAGCGACACGCCGATGATCCGGTAGTCCGGCAGAAAGCCCGCCGTGCACAGGTGGAAGAGCCCCGGCAGCAGCTTGCGCTTGGCCAGGTCGCCGGTGGCGCCGAACAGCACCACCAGCTGAGGTAAGCGCGGCCCGACGCCGGGGGGAATCTTTGCCATGTTTGGAGTGCTCATGCGGTCAGCTGCGACGCTGGAAGGGCTAGCAAAGATTGAACCATCGGGCGGCTCAGCGCGGGGCTTCTGCTCGTAGGTTGGGGTGAGCTTGCGAACCCCAAATATTGGCCACGGGAGTTCGTCGGGGTTCAGTGAACCGCCGGCCGGTGCAACACACCGGCGCGCTCCGCCATCGCGGCCAGGCGCTTGTCCAGCGTCCACAACTCGGCGCCGGGCGTGAGCAGCGTCGAGGCGAGCA
>SEEY01000575.1 GCA_004211235.1 Rubrivivax sp. | reverse complement strand
GCAGCTGGTGCCCGAGGCCGGTGCCGCTGCTCGACGCCGGTGCCAGCACCAGGGCCACGCCGACGGCGTCGCGGGTCGGCCGCTTGGCGTCCAGCGGGGCCGGGTAGGGAACGTCGGCCGCGACCAGCAGCACGGGCGCGCCGGTGGCAGCCACCTGGGTCATCGCTTCGAGCAGGCCGGCGCCAAAGCTCGCGTCGTGCGCGGCCAGGCTGGTGGACGGGGCCATGCCCTGAACCGCGATGTGCCAGTAGCCACCGGGCGCGTTGTGGACCGAGTTGGTGAAGCGCGTCGGCGAGACCATGCGCTCGGGCGCGGCCAGCGCCTCGCACAGCGCGTGGCAGTTGGAGGGCTCGCCGGTGGACGAGGTGAACACGGTGGGCAGGGCCGCCGCGTCCAGGCCCGAGGCCGCCACGGCCTGGTCGGCGACGACCAGGCTCACCTTCACCACCGGCCCGGCGCGACGCCGTTCGGTGGCCGGGAGGCGTTGCGGCGGCGGCACGACGGTGGGCGTGTCGACCCAGGCCGCGGGGTCGCGGAGCGCGACGGCGCCGACGGTCCAGTCAGGCAGGCCCGGGCCCAGCAGGCCGACGCCGAGGACCTTCACGGTCAGCATGCTCACGATGCGGCCCCCAGGAGCAGGCTGGCATTGCTGCCGCCGAAACCGAACGAGTTGCTGGCCACGACCTTCAACGCTGCCCGCAGCGGCTCGCGCAGCAGATGCGCATGCAGTGCAGGGTCCTGGACTCGAAGGTTCAGGCTCGGCGGGGCCACGCCGTACTCCAACGCCAGCAGTGCGATGCCGGCTTCGACGCCGCCTGCGGCGCCCAAGGTGTGGCCGGTGTAGCCCTTGGTGCTGCTGCAGGGGGTGGTGGTGCCGAACACGGCGCATACGGCGCGGTCTTCGGCGGCGTCGTTGCCCGGCGTGGCGGTGCCATGCAGGTTGAGGTAGCCCACATCCGCCGGCGCCAGGCCCGCCTGGGACAGCGCCGCGCGCATGGCCAAAGCCGCGCCGGCGCCCTCGGGGTGGGGGCTGCTCATGTGGTGCCCGTCGCTGCTTTCACCGGCGCCCAGCAGCCAGCCCATGGGTCGGGAAGGGCTGCCTGGGCGCTCGAGCAGCGCAAAGGCCGCGGCCTCGCCGATGGACAGACCGGCGCGCGCCGCGTCCCAGGGGCGGCAGATCTCCGCCGAGGTCAGCTCCAGCGCCTTGAAGCCGTACAGCGTGGTCATGCACAGGCTGTCGACGCCCCCCACGACGGCCGCGTCCACCAGACCCAGGCGGATGGCGCGTTCGGCTGCGGCGTAGACCTTGGCGCTGGACGAGCAGGCCGTGGACACCACGTGCGCCGGCCCCTGCAGGCCCAGCGCGGCGCGTACGTAGCGCGCCACGGACGCGGTGTTGTGCGTTTCGCTGTAGTGCAGCCCCTCGGGCAGCGCGCCCGTGTCGGCGTCGCGCTCGCGGTAGGCCAGTTCGGTCTGCAGGATGCCCGAGGTGCTGGTGCCCAGGAACACGCCCACGCGCATCGCGCCCCAGCGGTCGGCGGCGGATCGAACGGCGTCGGCGAAGCCATCGGTGCGCAGTGCCAGCTCGGCCAGGCGGTTGTTGCGGCAGTCGTAGGGCGCCAGCTCGTCGCGCCAGTCGAGCGCGTCCAGACCGTCCACGACGCCCAACCAGGACCCGATGTCCGCGGTCTCGAAGCCGCGCCGCGCCAGGCCGCTGCGGCCGTCGCGCAGGGCCTCGAAGGTCGCCGCACGGCCATGGCCGAGGGCCGTGACCAGGGTGTGGTGGGTGATCGGGATGGGGGTCATGCGGGGGGTCGTGATCAGGGCGTGGCCGCCAGCAGCACTCATGGCTGAGTCCGGGCCGGCAGTGCCGCCCGCAGGGTCGTGGTGCGCAGGCCGGCGTCTCGGGCTGCGCGCAGCAGGGCTGGCAGGACATCCAGCACCACGGGCCGGCCGCTCGCCATGCGACGCGCGTGGCCATCGTGCAGCAGCAGGATGTCGCCGGCGGCCAGGGTGCAGGCTTGCGGGCCGATGAGGCGGTTCAGCACGCGCGCAGGATCGCGGTCGCGGGTGTCGAAGCCGCGGCGGGTCCAGCTCACCAGGTGCAGGCCCAGGCGGTGCAGCACCGGGTCCAGCAAAGGGTTGCGCAGCCCGGCGGGCGCGCGGAAGCAGTGGGGCGCCTGGCCGGTGAGGTCGGCCAGCAGGGCTTGGGCGCTGCCGATGTCCCGGGCCAGGGCCCGCGGCCCGCGCATCGAAAAATCATGGCGGTGACGCATGCTGTGGTTCTGCACGTCGTGGCCGCGGCGCACGATCTCGCGCATCAGGCTGGCGTGCTTCGCCGCGCGTTGCGCGATGACGAAGAAGGTGGCCTTGGCGCCGGCCTCGCCCAGAACGTCGAGCACGGCCGGTGTGACCTGGGGATCAGGGCCGTCGTCCAGCGACAGCACGAATTCGCGACGTTCCACCGCCGCCGCGGGCAAGGCCCTGACGTTCGGGCCGAGCAGCGTGCTGCGGGGCCACAGACCGGCGGCCGTGAGCCCCAGGTGGTTGAGCGCCACGGTTCCCAGCGCCCAAGGCCAGGCCTCGGGTACCGACAGCGCAGCAATGCCGGCCGCCGCATGCAGGTCCAGACTGGCTTGCAAAGCAGGAGGCCAAGGCCATGGGGGCGACGAGCGCTCAGCGGACGCTGGCATGGGACAAAAGGTGCACAGAAAGTAGGCAGGGGGTTTGCTCGGGCCGGCATCAAGGCCGCAGCCGGAGCCGGGTGCGCATGTCGCGCAGCAGGCCAGTCTAAGCGCCGCGCCCCTCCGAAGCACTTGTCACCACGGCGTCCGAGGCGCGCGTCGTGCTGCCAAAGGCGGCCGCCAGCACCAGCGCCAGCAACGCACCGGGTGCCACCACGGAACCGATGGCCGACAGGGCCCGGATGTCCGACACGGCAATCAGCCCGAATCCGATCACCGTGGTGAGGTTGGCCAGCAGCAGCGAGGCGAGCGTGTCATCGTCCGCCGTGCCGGCGCCGTGATGCAGCATGTCGAAGAACAACGCGTAGTTCGAGCCCACGGCCACCACCAGCAACAGGCCGACGAGGTGCAAGATGCCCATCGGCACCTGGAAC
>SEEY01000574.1 GCA_004211235.1 Rubrivivax sp. | reverse complement strand
GTTGGAGACGCTGGTGTCGTTGACGTTGGACGCCGGCATCTGGCGGCCGTTCAGCAGCACCAGGTTGAAGTCCGGACCCACGCCGCGCACGGTGACGCGCGAGCCCTCGCCGGTGCCCGAGCGGTCGATGGACACGCCGCTGATGCGCTGCATGGCCTCGGCGAGGTTGCTGTCGGGGAACTTGCCGATGTCTTCCGCCACGATGCCGTCGACGACGCCGTGGGCATTGCGCTTCAGGTCGACCGAGGACTCCAGGCTGCGGCGGATGCCGGTCACGACGACCGTCTCCAGCTGCTGATTGCCGACGACGGCGGGGACGGCCACGTTGGTGGTCTGGGCTTGCGCGGCGGCGCCGGCGAAGAGCAGGCCGCTGGCGGCGGCCAGGCTGGTCAGGCGTAGGGCGGGACGGGGTTGCTTCATTCGGTTGTCTCCAGGTTTCTCTTGTGTTGCAAGCTGAAAGCGCTTTCAAGAATAGTTAAATGCAAGCGCTTTCAAACTAGGCAACACCCTTGGTGCGGTTTGGCCGCAACAGGCCATTCGATGTCAGGGGTTTCGCTTGCGCGACCAGGCCGTGCGCATGGGCACCTCCCATGTCGAAGGGCCAAGCGCAACGCGGCGGGGCGTAGGTCTATTCAGGTCAAAAGCGGCGGCTCGTTGGGCCGATGAAAGCGCTTTCACGACATGATGCGTTACGGCCTGGAAGAAGGCCACATGGTTTTCCCGAGCCGAACAACAGTCGGCGAGGGCAGGGCGGGCGAGGGCGACCGCGCGGCGCGGTCAGCGGTGCATGCGGCGGGTGCTTTCCCGCACCACCAGCTCCGGCCCAGGCAGCTCCGCCTTGGGCTTGTTGCCACGCAAGAGACCGAGCATGGCCTTGGCCGCCTCGATGCCGATTTCGTAGACCGACTGCCGCACGGTCGTCAGCGGCGGCATCGAGTAGCGGGCCATGATGAGGTCGTCGAAGCCGACCAGGGAGACGTCGTCGGGCACGCGCAAATTGCGCCGGTGCAGGCCCAGGCAGGCGCCGATGGCCATCTGGTCGTTGGACGCGAACAGTGCCGTGAAATGCGCGTCGCGCTCCAGCAGCCGGCTCACGGCCAGCATGCCGCCGGCCTCGGTGTAGTCGCTCTGCACGATGAGGTTGGGGTCGACCGCGATGCCGGCCGCGGCCAGCGCGTCGAAGTAGCCGTTCTGCCGCTCGATGGCGTCGTCATGCAGCAGGTCGCCGGCGACGAAGGCGATGCGGCGGTGGCCCTGCTCGACGAGATGCTGGGTGGCCAGCCGGGCGCCCAGGCGGTTGTCGAAACTGAAGCTGAACAGCTGTGGCCCGGACAGCTGCCGCCCGACGACGACCATCGGCAGGCTTTCGGCCACCCGCGTCAGCTCGGCATCGGAGAGCCGGCCGGCCAGCACGATGACGCCGTCGACTCGGCGCGACAGCAGTGTCTCGATGGCCTTGCGCTCGTCTTCCTCGTGCCAGTTGCCGGACACGAACAGCGGCACATAGCCGGCCTGCTCCAGCTCGCGCTCGATGCCGAGCAGTGCCTCGCCGTAGAAAGGGCTGGAGATGATCTGCGTGACGACGCCGATGGACAGCGTGCGCCCGCCGGCCAGGCCGCGCGCGACCGGGTTGGGCCGGAAGCCGAGCGACTGGATGGCGGCCTGCACCGCGTCCTTCTTCGCCTGGCTGACGGCCGCCGTGCCGTTCAGGATGCGCGATACCGTGCTCGGTGACACGCCGGCCTGCTCCGCCACCTGTTCCAGCGTCACCACGCCGTCCGGGCGCGTTGAAGGCGCTTTCTTGTCGGTAGGCGGTTTGTCGTTCATCAGCGGCAGCGGGGAGATGAGGCAGTGTAGGTGGGGCGTGGCTGAGCCCGTCTTCGCGGGCTCCCGCGGCGGGGACCTTGTCTTGCGCGATTGTCCATTGCTCTGAAAGCGCTTTCAACTGTCCGCAAAAGAAGCCCGGCACCACCTGGGCGTCACCCTGACCGGGTGAGCCTTTGAGGGCCGGGCGGTTCAGTGAAGCGAGCCGGTCAGCGGCGCTTTACTTCCACGGCGCGTTCTGCAGCGCCGGGTCGTTCACCAGGCCCAGGCTGTTGGCCGCCTTCACGCCGATGGAGCCCGGCGAGGCCAGCGGCGCGCTGCCGCAGCTGCCCGTGGCCGTCTTCAGTGCCTGCCACAGCATGGCGCCGTCACGCGGGTTCCTGTTGGCCAGCGTGCTGCTCGTCACGGCGCCCAGGAAGCGCTCCACCGAATAGGCCTGGTTGATGTTGGCGCCGTAGCTGTTCTGCAGGATGACCGAACCGGTGCACTGCGCATCGGCGTTGTTCACCACCAGCTGCGCGCCGGACCAGCCTTCGGGCGCCGTCTCAAAGCCGATGGACACGATGGTGCTGGCCGGGAAGAGCTGGCGGTACTGCTTCCAGGCCGTCACGCCGTCGTAGTGCTCGAAGCGCGCGTCGTAGCTCATGATGTTGACGAGGTTGAACGCGGTCTTCAGCGCCGGGTAGGTGTTGACGAGCTGGCGCTCCAGGCCGGCCTTGCCGCCCCAGTAGCTGACGCCCACGCCCGCGCATTGCGGGTCATTCGCCGTCGCGCCGGTGCAGTCCGCGCCGGTGGACCAGGCGGCCACCGTCAGGATGCGCCCGCCACCAGCCAGGTCGACGGCCTTGCGCATCGCCTTCACGGCGCCGGCGTAGGCGTCGAGACCTTCGATCTCGAAGTCCACGTCCAGGCCGTCGAAGCCCACGTCCTTCATGACGTTGGCCAGCGCCGTGATCGTTGCGCCGCTGCCCGCATGGCCTTCGGCCGACAGCGTGCTCCAGCTGTTGTAGGTGGCGCCGCCGACGGCCAGGATGACCTTGATGTTGCGGGCGTGCAGCACGTCGATGGCGGCCTTGATGTCCGACGGCCGGCCGTTGAAGTTGATGCCGGTGCCCGACCAGTTGTTGGCCGCCATGCCGCCCCACGTGAAGTTGGGCTGCGCGAACGCGGCCACGACGTGGGTGTAGTTGGCCGGGATGCGCGCGAAGTTGCTGGCCTGGAAGACCTGGTTCATCGTCTTGCCGGTGGCATCGAACCAGTTGTCGCTCCAGGTCGGGTAGTAGACGGTGTAGGCG
>SEEY01000573.1 GCA_004211235.1 Rubrivivax sp. | reverse complement strand
TCCCCAACGTCGGCGTCGACGAGCTGAGCTGCCCGCGCGACGTGCCCGGCTGCAAGAGCGACCCCAAGACCAACCAGAGCGGCCAGACGCTGCTGGACGCCAACCTGCTGAAACTGCGCATCACCTACGGCATTCCGCAGGCCAAGCAGATGCCGATGGTCGGGCGCTTCTACACCTGGGCGCTGGGCAAGCTCGATGCCGGTGCGGGCGACCCCTTCAAGCAGGGCCTGATCGACGCCGGCCGCATTCCCATCGTGTCGCACGTCGTCGTGCGCATGCAGTCCGATGCGATCCGCAACACCGCGATGGCGAGCATTCCCGGCGCCGGCAACGACGGCACGCCGAGCGACCCCGGCCCGCCGGCCAGCAGCCCCGGCCTGCCGAACTGCCCGTGGTGGGACCCGACCTGCTCGATCTGCACCGACGGCGCCGGTGTCGGCAAGTGCGAGCTGCCGCCGCCAACCTGCGGCGGCTGACATGCCGACGATGGCCGCCGTCCTCCGTGGTCGCCTCGCCTCGGCCACCGCCCGGCCGGCCCGGCGGGTGCTCGCCCTGCTGGCGCTGTTGCTGCCGCTCGGCGCGGCGCAGTTCAGCGCCACGCCGGCGTTCTCCTGCACGGCCCCCGGCGGCGGCGAGCCGAGCTGCGGCGGATCGGGGCCGGCCAGTGTCGGCGGCGGCGGCTCCGGCAGCGTGATGGTGGGCGGCGGCAATCCGATCAACCTGCTCAGCGGCAACAAGTACCAGGAAGAGACCGACCTGCCCGCGCTGCCCGGCGTGCTGGGGCTGGAGATCAAGCGCTACTACAACAGCGAGAGCAGCTATCCGGGCCTCGCCGGCGCGCAGTGGCGCACCAGCTACGAGACGGTGCTCTACGACCTGGGCAACCAGGTGCAGATCGTGCAGGCCGACGGCCGGCGCATCACGCTGCAGCGCGGCGCGGGCGCCAAGGCCCAGCTCTGCACCAGCCCGCAGCCGCAGGACGGCCAGGTGCGCATCGAGGAGCAGGGCCGGGAGCGCGTCTTCCACTGGCGCTGGGCGGACGGCCGCGTCCTGAGCTTTCGCAGCCTCGGGCCGGGCGGCTCCAGCGGCTACCCGCTGCACGGCATCGAGGCGGCCACCGGCGAGCGCACGCAGCTGGCCTACAACCCGCTGGGCGACCTCATCCGCGTGACCGACCCGCAGGGCCGCCAGCTCGTCTTCAGCTATGGCCGGGCAGCACCGGGCCAGCGCGCGCTGCTGCAGTCCGTGACGACGCCGCTCGGGCGCATCGGCTACCGCCATGACGACATGGGCCGCCTGACCGAGGTGGCCTACAGCAAGGGCGACGCCGCGGCACCCTATCGCACCCGGCTCTATCACTACGAAGGCGAATACAACGCCGGCAACGCCTTCGCGCTCACCGGCATCAGCGACCGGGTTGCCGTCGCCGCCGGCCAGGCCAGCGTGCAGCGCCTGTCGACCTATGCCTACGACGTGCGCGGCCGCGCTATCCTGTCCACCAAGGGCCGGCCACTGCAACCGGGCAAGGCCGGCACCGGCATCGGCCAGATCGCGCTGCAATACCTGCAGGCGCCCAGCCCCAACGAAGGCGTTGCCGACAAGAACGGCGAAGTGCAGCCGCGGCCGCAGGGCCTGGGCAAGGTGCTGCTCACCAACAGCCTGGGCCAGACCAGCACGCTGCTGACCGCCGTCATCGGCGGGCAGCTGCGCCTCATCGAGTTCACCGGCGCCGGTTGCAGCAGCTGCGGCCCGGCCAACCGCCGCTATGCCTATGACAGCACCGGCCGGCTGCTGCGCACCATCGCGCTCGACGACCGGGGGCGGCCGGTGCGTGCGCAGTTGCAGCGCTACGACGCCGCCGGCCGCATCGCGCAGGTCAGCGAGCAGGCTTACCGGGATGGCGTGGCCAGCGGCAGTCCGCAGCTGCTGCGCCGCTACGCCTACGCCGACGCGGCAGTGGGCATCCAGCCAGCGCTGGTCACCGAGCGCAGCGTCATCGCCGGCAAGGAGCGCAGCACGCGGCTGGAGTACAACGAGTTCGGTCAGGTCACGCGGCTGATCCAGGCGGGCTGGAGCCCGGTCGATGCGCAGGGCGCGGTCGTCGCGCAAGGCATCCCGGTCAGCCGCACGACGGACTACCGCTACACGGTCACTGGCGGGCACAGCGTGCTGGCGGAGATCGACGGTCGCGCGGTGGCGCGCAACGCTGCCGCGACCGATGCGGCAGCCTCAGCGGTGGCTGCCGTTCTGCACACACCTGATCCGCTGGCCGCCGCGACGGATTCCGTGGCGCAGGACGACATGGCCACCCGCCAGCGCAGCTGGCAGGACGCCGACGGCACCGCCTTCCTGCGCGCCACCTGGGGCGATGCGGGCACTGCCGCGGAAGGCCTTGTCGTGGCGTGGGAAGCCGGCGGTCTCCGGGCCGAGCGGCGCTTCGATGACCTGCAGCGCCTCGTCGGCGTGCGCAACCCGGGCGAAGGCTGGCGAACGGCCGTCTACGACGCCGCCGGCCGCCTTGCGCTGACCCGTGACCCGCGCGGTGCCACACAGCGCCTGCAGCACGACGCCGACGGGCAGTTGCTGAAGCTGGAGCAGTGGGAGGCCGGCGCGGCCAGCGCCGCGGCCGTGACCGAGTGGCGGCGCGACGCCAGCGGCCTGCGCGAGGTGAGCCTGCGCGACGCTGACGGCAGCCGCCGAACGCTGCTCGACCGCGACCCGCAGGGCCGCGTCATCGCCGAGACGCTGCGCATCGAACCGGCAGGCCCGCTGGCCGGCGCCATGCCCGCCGCCATCACGCTGACGCTGCGCTACGAGCGCGGCGCCGACGGCCGCATCGAATCCCGCACGCTGTTGGACCAGGCCGGCCGCATCAGCCGCTGGACACAGGGCTATGACGAGCACCACGGCCTCGTCAGCCGGCTGGACACGCGGGGCTCGGCCCCGGTTTGGCTGGGCGGCAGCCGGCCGCTGCTGAGCCAGATCGAATGGGCCGCGCCGGCCAGGGCCGAGTTTGCGAGCCGCCTGGTGCATGGCGTCGGCTCGGTCGGCAAGGCGAAGCGGTCTTCCGTGCCGTCGCCATGCACCAGGCGGCTCGCAAACTCGGCCCTGGCCGGCGCG
>SEEY01000572.1 GCA_004211235.1 Rubrivivax sp. | reverse complement strand
GCGCTGCTCATCGTATTCAGCATCGCCTCCGACAACTTCCTGCAAACCGACAACCTCGTCAGCATCCTGCAGGCCACGGCGGTCAACGGCGTGCTGGCCATCGCCGCCACGCTGGTCATCGTCAGCGGCGGCATCGACCTGTCGGTGGGCTGCCTGATGACCTTCTGTGCCGTCGTCACCGGCGTGGTGCTGACGAACTGGGGCATGCCGCTGCCGCTGGGCATCGCCGCGGCCATCGCGTGCGGCGCGGCCTGCGGCGGCCTGTCGGGCTGGCTTGTGGCGCAGCTGCGCGTGCCGCCCTTCATCGCCACGCTGGGCATGATGATGCTGCTCAAGGGCCTGGCCCTCGTCATCTCGGGCAGCAAGCCGATCTACTTTCTCGACACGCCGGGCTTTGAATCCATAGCGCAGGATTCGCTGCTCGCCGCCGTGCTGCCTGCGCTGCCCATTCCCAACTCCGTGCTCATCCTCTTCGCCGTCGCCATCGGCGCGAGTTGGCTGCTGGGCCAGACGCTGTTCGGCCGCTACGCCTTCGCGCTCGGCAGCAACGAGGAAGCGGCGCGGCTGTCGGGCGTGCACGTGAAGCGCTGGAAGGTCGCGGTCTACGCGGTGGGCGGCGCCATCTGCGGCATCGCCGGCCTGCTGATCGCCTCCCGCCTGAACTCCGCCCAGCCGGCGCTCGGCCAGGGCTACGAGCTGGACGCCATCGCCGCCGTCGTAATCGGCGGCACGTCGCTGGCCGGCGGGCGCGGGTCCGTGCTCGGCACGCTGATCGGCGCCTTCATCATGAGCGTGCTGGCCAACGGCCTGCGCATCCTCAACGTGCCGCAGGAATGGCAGACGGCGGTGACGGGCGTCATCATCGTGCTGGCCGTCTACGTGGACATCCTGCGTCGCGGGAAGGATTGAACCGATGAAAGCGCTGCTGCTGCTGCTTGGCTTGCTGCCGAACCTGGCCGCGGCCGCCTGCCCGGACACCCCGGGCTTCCAGAAGCTCGCGTCGTTCGAGCACCTCTACCTCGGCGAAGGCCACGGCACCGAGGAAGTGCCGCAACTCGTGCAATGCCTCGTGCAGCGTGCCATTGCCGGCAGGCCGGCAAGCCTGGCCGTGTCGCTGGAGATGCCCGAAGACGCGCGAAGCCCCGACAGCTGGCAATGGAAGAGCCAGGACGGCCGCGCCTCGCAGGCCATGTGGCGGCTGCACCAGTGGCTGCAGGCCCAGGAAGCCGCCGGCCTGCTGAAGCTGCACCACCACCAGCCCACCGGCAGCTACCCCGACCAGGCCGACTACGAGAAAGCCGCCGGCCTCGGCCTGAACACGCTGATGGGAGAGACGGCCCGCGTCATCGTGCTCAGCGGCAACTTCCACAGCCGGCGCGAGCCCATCGAATGGATGCCCAAGGTGAGGCCCATGGGCACCTACGTGGGCGAAGCCACCGTGCACGTCGACCTGCAGGCCCTGGAAGGCGGCACGTCATGGAACTGCACGAGCCGTTCCACCGGCAACGCGCCACCGCCGCCGCCCACCTGTGCGGCCCATGCGCAGCCGGCCCTGCCCAGGGGTGATGCGCGTGCGGGCGACCTGCTCGACGGCCGGGAGGTCGGCCATGACTACGTCTACCTGATGAAGTCCTTCACCGCCTCGCCGCCCGTCAAGCAGCCCCAATAGAACCGAACAGAGACCACCCCATGCGACGCCGCCTCCTGCTGACCGCCGCCCTGCTCGCTGCCGCCACCGCGCAGGCGCAGCAGCCCACCGTCTACATCCCGCTCATCTCCAAGGGCTTCCAGCACCAGTTCTGGCAGGCCGTGAAGGCAGGCGCCGAGCAGGCGGGCAAGGACTACAAGGTCCGCGTCAGCTTCGAAGGCCCGGAGAGCGAGGCGATGGTGGACAGGCAGATCGACATGCTGGCCGCCGCGCTCGCCAAGAAGCCGCAGGCCATTGCCATCGCCGCGCTGGACAGCAAGGCAACCATCCCGCTGCTGCGCAAGGCGCAGGCGGCCAAGATTTCCGTCATCGCCTTCGACTCGGGCGTCGACAGCGACATCCCGCTGACGACCGCATCCACCGACAACCGCGCCGCGGCCGCGCTCGCCGCCGACAAGCTGGCCGCGCTGATAGCCGACGAAGGCGACGTGGCGGTCGTCGGCCATGACCAGACCAGCCGCACCGGCATCGAGCGCGTCGAGGGCTTCGTGAACCGGCTCAAGGCTGCGCACCCCAAGGTGCGCGTCGTCACCGTGCAGTACGGCGGCGGCGACCACCTCAAGTCCACCGAAGTGGCCAAGTCCATCCTGCAGGGCAACCCCAAGCTCAAGGCGCTGTTCGGCACCAACGAGGGCTCGGCCATCGGCATCGTCAACGCGGTGCGGGAAATGAAGCGGGCCAGCATCACCGTCGTCGGCTTCGACTCCGGCAAGCAGCAGAAGGACGCCATCGCCAGCGGCGCCATGGCCGGCGCCATCACGCAGAACCCGGTGGGCATCGGCTACCGGACCGTCGAGGCCGCGGTGAAGGCGCTCAAGGGCGAGCCCCTGCCGAAGGCCATCGATACCGGCTACTACTGGTACGACAAGACCAATCTGCGCGACCCCAAGATCGCCGCGGTCCTGTACGAATAGAACAATCCCACCAGCTCCTCCGACCTGAGAACCCACACCATGAAACTCCTCCGCTACGGCCCACCGGGCCAGGAACGCCCCGGCCTGCTCGACAACGACGGCCGCGTGCGCGACCTCTCCGCGCTTGTCGACGACATCGCCGGTGACACGCTGACGCCGGCCGGCATCGCCAGGCTGGGCGGCATCGACACCAACACGCTGCCGCTCGTGCAAGGCACGCCCCAGCAGGACCTGCGCGTCGGCCCCTGCGTTGGCCGCGTCGGCAAGTTCATCTGCATCGGCCTGAACTACGCCGACCATGCCGCCGAGTCCGGCCTGCCGGTGCCCACCGAGCCGGTCGTGTTCGCCAAGTGGACGAGTGCCATCTGCGGCCCCGACGACGACGTGAAGATCCCGCGCGGCTCGGTCAAGACCGACTGGGAGGTGGAGCTGGGCGTCGTCATCGGCGAGGGCGGCAGCTACATCGAGGAAGCCGACGCGATGAAGCACGTGGCCGGCTACTGCGTC
>SEEY01000571.1 GCA_004211235.1 Rubrivivax sp. | reverse complement strand
GCGTGGCGGTGGTCGTGGTCGTCGTGTTCATGCGATGTCCTTGCTGCCGAACTTTTGCTTCAGGAATTCACTGTGGCGCAGGAAGGCCTGGGCGTCCTGCGAGGCGAGGTCGTCGCCGAGCTGCTCGACCTTGGTCTCCAGCTCGGCCAGCACGCCCTCGAAGGTGGTCTGCGCCGTCTTGCCGTTGGCCAGCAGCTTGGTGGTGGCGAACTGCTGCGGAATGCTCAGGTAGGTGTTCAGCGCCTCGGGCAGATAGCTGATGGCGATGTGGCGCGCATGGAAGGTCTCCTGCAGGCTGAGACGGCCCTTGCTGCGCTCCCACTGGTCGAGCAGCCCTTCCAGGCGCACACAGAGCTGCTGGATGCGCTGGGCCAGCACGAAGGGGATGCGCTGGCCGGGGTTGTGCTCGGTCAGCCGGCGCACGCCGGTCAGCGCGCGACCCATGGCCTCGCGGGCGTCGCCCTCGTCCTCGAACTTCAGCGCCTCCCAGGCGTCTTCCTTCGTGGTCGGCCAGCCCCACCAGAGCGCACCGGCCGCGAGGCCGACGACATAGCCCAAGGCCGCCACGCCCAGGCCCCAGCCGCCAAGAAGCCCCAGCGCCTTCAGCACCAGCACGCCCGTCGCCGCGAGCAGGCCGCACCAGTTGGCGGGCGCATTCAGCCATCGAAGCAGACCGTTCATTCGTCGCTCACTGGTAGGCCCGGATGTCCTTGAACACCGCGTACAGCGGCATCTTGCGGGCGTCGAAGACCTTGCCGCCGGTGATCTTCACCAGCGCCTTCAGATCGCCCGCGTCGGCCTCGCCGAACAGCACCATGAAGACGGGGATGCCGCGCACGTCCTCGGGCAGCTGTTCGTAGTCACGCTTGAAGTCCTCGAACTTGCGGCCGGCCGTGTTCTTACCGTCAGTGAAGGCGACGACGGAGTACTGATAGTCGGGGTGGCGCTTTCGCTCGTCGAGCATGTGCTGCAGGCCGGCCAGCACCGCGTCGTAGAGGGCCGTGCCGCCGGCCATCTTCAGCTCGTCGGCAGCGTCGCGCACGCGCTTGAGCTCGGCCAGCTTGGCGTCGGTGTCCACCTGCGGCGCCACGCCCTTGGCCAGCTTGCTGCCGGCCGGGATCTCGAAGGGCACCGGCGGCTGCGGTGTGCTGCTGAAGGGCAGGAACCACAGCCGCTCGCGGTTGGTCAGCTTGGCGACGCGGCCGGTCAGCGACGCGTCCGCGCCGGCCAGGTAATGGATGGCCTCGACCAGCTGCTCGCGCCGCTTGCCCTGCATGCTGCCGCTGGTGTCCAGCACGAAGGTGCTGGCGATGGGCTTGCGGAACTCGTTCAGGTAGGCGTCGATCAGGCCGTCGGCCAGCTGGCGGTCGGGCGAGAACGGCAGCTCCACCTGAAAGCCGCGAGCCGGCAACAGGTCGGCCACCTGGGCAGCCACTTCGGCGCGCATCGGCCGGCGCAGCGTCTGGCGCGCCAGCCACAGCTGGGCGGTGTCGCTCTTCAGGTAGTCGACGACCTTCAGGTAGTCGGCGCGGCGCGCATCGTTGAGCAGCATCAGCGGGTAGTCGGCGGTCGACACGCCCTCGAAGGGATAGATCAGGTGCAGCGGCTCGCGCAGCTTGCCGCTGGCGTTCAGCGTCAGCAGCCAGCTCTCGTAGTTGATGAAGGCGTTGGCGCGCGTGCCTTGGCTCTTGATGAACTGCTCGGCCAGGTAGGTCGAGTTGTCGCCGACTATTCTGTAGCCCTTCAGGAAGTCCGCAATCGCGCCGCGGTCGACATCGGCCGCGCTCAGCGCCTCGCCCTTGCCGCCCGCCGCGGCGACGACGCCGAGCAGCGCCATGAAGCCCTGGTTGCTGGTGGCCGGGTTGGACAGCGCGTACTGCAGCTTGCCCTGCTTGGCAGCGCGCGCGATGTCGGCCCAGGTGAGCCTGGCCTCGGGCTTGTCCCAGCCGTTCTTCGCGGCGTCGCTCTTGCTGACGCCGACGGCCATCGGCGACAGCATGATCTTTTCCTGCAGCTTCACCTTGCCCTGGCCGGCCGCGTCGCTGAGCAGGTATTTGGCATTGGCAAACCAGGCCACGTCGGGCTTGGGCTGGCTGCCGCTGTCGCCGCTAAGCACCTCCTGCGTGCTCTCCATCGTGCCGCCGAAGCGGAACCTCACGTCCACGCCGGTGGCCGCCCTGATCTGCGCGGCCAGCGGCTCGACGTCCTTCAGGTCGCTGGTGGCCAGCACCTGCAGCGTGGCGCCGGCACTGGCGGGCGCTTCGGCAGCCGGCGCCGGGGATTCGGCCCGCTTGCTGCAGGCGGCCAGCAGGCTCAAGGCCAGGACACAAAGGGTGCGACGGATCACTGGTTCATCTCCCGGCTGACGATGTCGATCATTTCAAACATCAGGTCGAAACCCGGCGGGTCGATGACCTGGTTCAGCTTCACGTCCACGGCCAGGCCTGCCTTCTGCGCGGCTTCGGCGAAGGCGGCCGTGTCGCCGGTGCGGAAACCCTGCTCCAGCGCCACGGCCTGCAGTTGCTTGTTCGTCGCCAGCAGTTCCGCCAGCTGCTTGCCGCGTTCGTTCAGCGCCACCAGCACCCATTTGTTGATGATGGTCGGTTGCGGGTACATCAGCACCATCTCCGGCCGGACCCCGCCCTTCTGCGCCTGGGCCAGCATCTGCGCCTCGTAGATGAAGGTCATCGGCGTCTTGCCCATGCCGATGGCGAGGTAGTCGTCGAAGGCGCCGTTGACGTAGTTCTCCTGGAAGCCCTGGCGCTTGAACAGCTCGGCCAGTTGCGTGGCGTACTTCTGCGCCGCGGTGCGGTCGGCCACCACGTCGCCGTTCAGCGCGGCCGAGGTCAGCGCCAGATACATCGCCGCCGAGTTGCTGCGGCGGATGTCGGTCGTGCTGACCAGCACGCTGCGCGACACCGCGTAGTCGCCGCTGGCCTTCAGGTCGCGCCAGCGCTGCTTGGCCAGCATGGCCTGCGTCAGCTTCTCCATGTCGAGGCTGAACACCTTGGGCGCGATGGACTTGGCCATGCCGTTGGCGGCCAGGATCTTCGCGACAGGCTCCCACGACGCGACGACCAGTGGCGTGTGGAAGGGCGAGGTCTGCGTGGCCGTCTTGCCGGCCTTGCGGGCCGCGTCG
>SEEY01000030.1 GCA_004211235.1 Rubrivivax sp. | reverse complement strand
AATCGGTGCTGCCCGAAGACGAACGCTTCCCCGAGAGCCGTACGGTGCAGTGGCACAACAAGGCCGGCTCGCCCACCGGGCCGGACGGTCATCGCCGCCTGTCCGTCTACCTGGCCGACAACCTGCGCGTCGGCCCGACGCTGGCCGAGCATGTCTACGCGACTCAATTCGTGCAGGCCGAGGCCATGCGCGTGGCCTACCAGGACTTCCGCCGCCGCTGGCAGCGGCCGGGCGCGCGGGCGGTCGGCGGTGCGCTGGTGTGGCAGCTCAACGACTGCTGGCCGGTGACGAGTTGGGCCCTCATCGATTCATCCGCCACGGTCAAGCCGGCCTGGCATGCGGTGCGACGTGCGCTGGCATCGCTCGCGGTCGCGGTGCGGCTGGAAGACGGTCAAGCGCGGCTGGCCGTCATGAACGGCGGCGTCGACAGCCGGGAACTGACGCTGCAACTGCGCGTCTTCTCGCTCGATGGCCGCGAGCTGGCCAGCGCCACCATCGCCCATCAGGCGCCGGCCGGCTGCAGTGTCGACATGCTGCAGCCTCTGCCGGCTTTTGATGGCCCGGTCGCCGCCGAACTCTGCGCACTGGACGCAGCCACAGGCGACGAGCTGGCCCGTGACTGCGCCTGGACGGAGCCCTTCAGGTTCTATCGCCTCGGCGCGGCACGCATCGATATCGAGATGGAGAGCGGCTCCGTGGTGCTGCGCAGCGACAAGCCGGTCAAAGGCTTGTGGCTCGCCGGCAACGGCCTGCAGCTTGACGACAACTTCATCGATCTGATGCCGGGCGCAACCCGGCGCATTAGTTCCAGGATAGCGCTACCAACCGTGATCCGCGCAACGGCGCTGGACCACGGCTGCTGGCAAATCACCACCCACCGATAGAGGAGGCACTCTCCAGGCGGAATGAGTGAATCCCCTGTGGTTGATTGCCCTGATGTTGTGGGGCAGTACTAGTTGTTAACGTTACCAAAACGACGCCGATGCCACGCATCGGTAGTCGCTGCAATTGGCCCTTGAGGCCTATGTTTCCCACCAAAGAGGAGCAAACGAGGATGAGACATTTCAAGCAGACAACCCTGTCGCTGGCGGCAGCCCAGGCCCTGATGGTCCTGGCCATGCCGGCGATGGCGCAAACCACGGCGGCGACGCCGGAGGCCAAGACGCAATCACTGGAAACCGTGATCGTTTCGGGGCGGCGCGCTGCGCTCGCCAATGCGCAGAAGATCAAACAGAACTCCGACGAAATCGTCGACTCGGTCGTCGCCGAGGAAATCGGCAAGCTGCCGGACCGTTCAGTTTCTGAAGTGCTGCAGCGCATCGTCGGGGCGACGATGTCGCGCGTGTCCGCGTCGAGCGACCCGGTGCACTTCTCCGTCGAGGGCTCGGGTGTCAACATCCGCGGCCTGACGTATGTCGCGGCGCAGCTCAACGGCCGCGAAACCTTCAGCGCGAACCAGGGTCGCAACCTCGGTTTCGAAGACGTGCCGCCCGAGCTGATGTCCGGCGTCGACGTCTACAAGAACCCGTCGGCCGAACAGATCGAGGGTGCCATCGGCGGCCTCGTGAACCTGCGCACCGCGCTGCCGTTCGACTTCCCGGGCTTCAAGGGCTCGCTCTCCGTGGACGTGAGCCGCAACGCCCTCGCGGCGAAGAACAAGCCCAGCGTCTCGGGCCTGCTGACCAACACCTGGAACACCGACATCGGCAAGGTCGGCCTGTTGCTGGACGTGGCGCACTCGCTCAGCTCCAACCGCACGGACGGCCTCGTGCTCGATCCGTTCTACAAGCAGTCGGCCACAGCCACCACCTGGATCTCGCGCGGCATCACCTGGCGCCAGCAGTTCTACGACCGCACGCGCGACGGCCTTTACGGCGCGGCCCAGTGGAAGAAGGGCAACCTCGAGAGCTCGCTGACCTTCTTCCGTTCCAAGTACCGCTTCAACTGGAACGAGAACAACGTCAGCAACCAGGTCGACCCCTACAACGTTCGCGTGAGCGACGCCACGTATGACGCCAACGGCGTGATGCAGAAGGGCACGCTGACCGGCGTGAACGGCAGCGGCGACGTGATCGGCATCGAGGTCGAGAACCAGACGCGTTACTCCAAGCGCAGCTCGCAAACCGACGAATTCGCGTGGAAGTTCCAGGGCAAGGTCAATGACCAACTGACCCTGACATCGGACCTGCAGTACATCAAGTCCAAGACCCAGAACTTCGACTCCACCGTCGGTACAGGCGTCGGGTTGCCGAGCGAGACGGTGGACTACACGGGCTCCATGCCGCAACTGGTGTTCAACGACGCCGCCAAGGCGACGCTGAACGACCCGTCCAAGTACTACTGGGCCATGATGATGGACCACCTGGACAAGGGCAAAGGCACGCAAAAGGCATTGAAGCTCGATGGGCGCTGGCAGTTCCGCGACAACCCCATCCTGGAGGATCTGCGCTTCGGTATCCGTGTCGCCAAGCGTGATGCCGAGACCATCAACGGCGTGAACGGCGCTGGCGACACCTACAACTGGGCGACCATCACCCACGCCTGGCAGGTGGGCTGGAACATCGGTGAACTGGCCTATATCAACCAGTCGAAGATTCCCACCTACAAGAACAACTTCAACAACTTCATGGGCGGCGGCAAGGTCAACCTGCCTGCGCTGTACTTCCCGGCGGCGTCCGTCGCGTTCGGCTTTCCGGACAGCTACAACCAGCTGCACCAGCTCTACCTGAACAAGTGCTCGGAATTCGCGAAGACTGCGGGTTGGGACGGCGCTGGCTGTGCGCAGAACGCCAACAGCTTCCAGGGCGGCGGCAGGTGGGCCGTGTCCTCTTTCGGCACGGATCCAAGGGGCATGAACGTCCAGTCGGAAAGCACCGCGGCGGCCTACGGCCAGTTGCGCTTCTCGTTGGAAGAGAAGGGCTTGCCGATCGACGGCAACATCGGTCTGCGCGCAGTGCGGACCAAGAATGAGGCGCAGGGTTATTACGCGTTGAGTGTCAATACGCCGCCGGTCGGCTCAGTGCTTGCCCCCGGTGTTGTGCTGCCCAGATTCACTCAGGCGACGATTGACGCCAACAACAAGAAGCAGGACATCAGCCAGAGCTTCACGGACTTCCTGCCCAGCTTGAACCTGCGCTACAAGGCCACCCAGGATCTGCAGTTCCGCTTCGCCGTGTCCCGTGCGCTGTCGCGGCCGCAGTTCAACCAGATGCAGGCCTACATCCCGATGACGGTGGGCCTGGACATCGAAAATCCGGCGCAGGGCTCCACGGCGGCGCCCATCGTCAAGGCTGTCAAGTTGACCGGCACCTCCAATGGCAACCCGGAGCTCAAACCCATCAAGTCGACGCAGGAAGACGTGACGGCCGAGTGGTACTTCGGCAAGGGCAGCTCCGTGACGATGGCGGTGTTCAACAAGGACCTGAAGGACATCATCGTCAACCAGACGTTCAAGCGCACCATCCAGGACAGCGACGGCAAGCCGGTCAGCTTCGTGCTGAACGGCCCCAACAATGGCGCCAAGGGCTATGCGCGCGGTGCGGAAATTGCCTACCAGCAGTATTTCGACTGGGTGCCGTCGTGGCTGCAAGGCATTGGCTTGCAAGCCAACTACACCTATGTCGACAGCAAGGTGAAGCGCTACAACGCGGTGTATTCGGCCTACTGCACGCCGGGCAATGGGCAGGAAAACCTGAACCTGTTCATCAATGGCTGCGACACCGATGGCCGCACCTTCGGCAACATGCCGTTGGACAACCTCTCGCGCAACACCTTCAACCTCGCGCTGCTGTTCGACCGCGGGCCGTTCTCCGCGCGCATCGCCTACAACTACCGGGGCAAGTACCTCTACGGCGTGGCGCTGAACTCGGACAACACGGGCCCGAACCAGACCAACGCGCTGGACACCAACCCGGCGAGCGCCACCTACAACCGGCATGACATCAGCCTCCCGCTGGGTCTGCCGCTGTGGGCGGCTGGTTACGGGCAGGTGGACATCGGCCTGCACTACACGTTCACGGACAACTTCAAGATGGGTCTGGATGCGACCAACCTGACGAACCAGACGTACAAGCAGATCATGGAGCAGCACATTGGCCAGATCGGCCACAACTACTTCACGTCCGGCCGGGGCTTCAAGCTCAGCGCGCAATACAACTTCTGACCTGCGGGCCGGGTGACCCCGGTCCCAGAACAAAGGCAAAGGGCACCGCTTGCGGTGCCCTTTTTTTTGCGGCCCGAGCGGCGCCGATCTATTTCAGGGGCGCCGACGCGCAATAGCTGCGGATGAACTCCGCATGCTCGGGCATCACCGCCACGCAATTGGCGATGGTGTCGGACACGCCTTTCAGATAGTTCGCCGTGTCTTCCACGCCCTGCAGCTCGGCAAGCGTCAGCCAGCCCCTCGGGCGCAGGTTCTGGCCTTCCATGACCTCGAACCAGCTCGGCTCCCGGAACAGATCGGTGTCGACGTAGACGAGCCGTCCGCTGCCGGCGTAGAGATCCATGCGCCAGCGCAAGCCCTCGGGCACGGCCATGTTCGCGCACGACTCCCAGAAGCCACCGTCCTTGCGCTGGTTCAGGTGATAGTGCAGCACGATGAAGTCGCGCACGGACTCGTAGCGCTCGCGGCTCTGGCGGTTGTACTCGGCGATCTCCGCCGGGTCGAAGCCGCTGTGGGGAAAAGCCTCGATCAGCTTGGCGACGCCCATCTGCACGAGGTGCAGGGCCGTCGACTCCAGCGGTTCCACAAAGCCCGCCGACATGCCGATGGCGACGACGTTGCGCGTCCAGGCTTCCTTGCGCATGCCGGTCTTGAAGCGGATCAGCCGCGGGTCGGCCAGGGGTGGCGCGTCGAGGTTGCGCAGCAGCACGGCAGCGGCCTCGTCGTCACTCATGTGCCGGCTCGAAAAGACATGGCCGTTGCCCACGCGGTGCTGCAGAGGAATGCGCCACTGCCAGCCGGCGCTTTGCGCGGTGGCGCGCGTGTAGGGCAGCAGCGGCTGGGTGCTCTCGCTCGGCACCGCCCAGGCGCTGTCGCAGGGCAGCCAGTGGCTCCAGTCCTCGAAGGCGACGCCCAGCGTCTTGTCGGTCAGCAGGCCGGTGAAGCCGGAGCAATCGAGGAAGAGGTCACCCTCCACCAGTTCGCCGCTTTCCAGCTGCACCGCGCGCACATGGCCATGCGCCGGCCCGGCGTCCTCGTTGAGCAGCACGCGCACCACCTTGCCTTCGGTGCGCCGCACGCCGCGCCGCTCGCTCAGGGCTCGCAGGTGGCGCGCGTAGAGGTTCGCGTCGAAGTGGTAGGCATAGGCCAGGTCCGCCATGGGTGAGTTCTGCATCTCCGGACGCGGCAGCATGAAACGGTTGGCCTTGGCGGCCATGCTGGAGATGACGTAGGCGTCGATCGGCTGCGCACGGCCGAGCGCGCGCAGGCGCAGCCAGTACTGCGTGAAATCGACCGGCCACAGCGGGTCCTTGCCGACCCGGCCGAAGCCGTGGAAATAGCGTTCGCCCTCGCGGCCCCAGTTGACGAACTCGATGCCGAGCTTGAACGTGCCCTGCGTGGCCTTCAGGAACGCCGCCTCGTCGATCTGGGCGAGGCCGTTGAACATGCGGATCAGCGGGATGGTTGCCTCGCCGACGCCGATGATGCCGATCTCTTCGGACTCGACCAGCCGGATCTCGTACGGCGGCTTCAGCACGGCACTCAAGGCCGCGGCCGACATCCAGCCCGCTGCGCCGCCGCCGACGATGACGACGCGGCGCAGCGGCTTGGCAATGTTTTCCATGGAAACGGTCAGGTGATTTGCGAGCCTGCCAGTCTAGGCAGGCGCGCCGGGGCGCGTCATGGCGCTATCCCTGGGCGCGTGCGCAGATGTGCCGCAGGAAGGCGTCGTGGTCGGGCATGCGTTCCGCGAGGGCATTGACGGCGTGGTGGTGCTCGGCGAGGTAGCGCCTGGCCACATCGGCGGGTATCTCGAGCAGCCACGGGCTGCTGCGGCGCGGCCAGTTGTCCATGCCGGCGTGGATGGTGAGCCAGCTCGTGGCCTCGAACGCCTCGTTGTCGTAGATCTGCAGCGTGCCGGTTTCCTGCCATGCATGCAGCTTGTACGCCAGCGACTCTGGCAGCGCCATGCTCGTCATCGCGCGCCAGAACTCGCTGTCGCGCCGTTCGCTGAGGTGGTAGTGCAGGATGAGGAAGTCGCGCAGGCGCTGGTACTGGCGCAGCTGCTGGATGTTGAAGCCCGTCGTCAGTTCCGCGGGCGTCTGCTTTGTGTCGAGCAAGGCCTCCACGAGGCGGCCGATCGCCGTCTGCACGAGGTAGATGGCCGTGGACTCCAGCGGCTCGAGGAAGCCGCCGGCCAGGCCGATGGCGACCACGTTGTGCACCCAGAAGCGCTCGCGGTGGCCGCTCTGGAAGCGCAGCAGGCGCGGTTCCGCCAGCGCCGGCGCATCGAGCTGCGCGAGCAGCTGTTCACGTGCCTTCGTCTCGTCGATGTAGCGGCTGCTGAACACATGGCCGTTGCCGGTGCGGTCCTGCAGCGGAATGCGCCAGGTCCAGCCGGCCTCCTGGGCGACGGCCCGCGTGTAGGGCGTCAGCCCGCCCGTCGGGCGCTCGGACGGCACGGCCCAGGCGCGGTCGACCGGCAGCCAGTGGCTGTAGTCGATGAAGCGCTGGGAGAGGGTCTGGCCGATCAGCAGCGATGCGAAACCCGAGCAGTCGACGAAGAGGTCGCCCTCGATCTCGCGGCCATCGGCCAGGCGCAGCGCGCGCACACCGCCGTCCTCCCGCCGCGCCACCTCGGCGACGCGGCCCTCGATGCGCCGTGCGCCGCGCTTCTCGGACCATTGCCGCAGAAAGGCGGCATAGCGCGCCGCATCGAAGTGGTAGGCGTAGCCATAGGACTCCAGGCCCTCCTGACTGCTCGGCGGCAGGAAGCGCCCCTTGCTCGCCATCACCGCAGGGAGGCAGAAGTCGCCGAGCTGGGCGGGAATGTGCTCACGCAGGCGGCGCAGCTGCCCCCACAGAGCCATCGGCCCGTCCGTGTAGCCGAAGTTGCCGAAGGTGTGGAAGAACTGCTCGCCGCGCCGATGCCAGTCGCAGAACTGGATGCCGAGCTTGTAGCTGCCGCGCGTGGCGGCGAGGAACTCGCCCTCGTCGATGCCCAAGACCTGGTTGAAGGTGCGGATCGACGGAAACGTCGCCTCGCCCACGCCGATGATGCCGATCTCCTCGGACTCCACCAGCACGACTTCGGCGCTGCGGATCGCCGTGGTCAGCGTGGCGGCGGACATCCAGCCGGCCGCGCCGCCGCCGAGAATGACGATGCGCCGCGGTGGCGCGCTGGCGCTGCTCATGAACTGCCTTCCTCGAAACCTGCCATGCGGCGAGGTTAGGAAGATCCGGCCGCTTCCGCATGGGCGCTAGCCCTGGGACGCGGCCAGGCAGAAAGCAAACAGCAAGCTTCAGCGGCTCGTGGCGCGTCGCTCCGCCAGGAAGTCGGCATAGGCCAGCGCGCTGCGCTTGAGCGTGCGCTGCTGCGTCTGGAAGTCCACATGCACGAGGCCGAAGCGGCGCTCGTAGCCGAAGGCCCATTCGAAGTTGTCCATCAGCGACCAGATGAAGTAGCCGCGCACGTCCACGCCGTTGTCCATGGCCCGCGAGCAGGCCGCGAAGTGGCGCTTGATATAGGACTGGCGCTGTGCGTCGTCCACCTGGCCGTTCGCGTCCACTGCGTCGTGGCTCGACATGCCGTTCTCGGTGATGTAGAGCGGCGGCAGGTTGGCGTAGTCGCGCTTGAAGGCCTCGAAGAGGTCCTGCAGGCCCTGCGGATAGACCTCCCAGTCCATCGTCGTGCGCTCGACCTCGGCGTGACGCACCCAGTCGATGGTGTCGGGGCCCTTGGAGGCGAGCACGGCGCGGCTGTAGTAGTTGATACCGAGATAGTCGATCGGGCGCTTGATGATGTCCATGTCGCCGTCCAGCACCAGCGGCTCGCAGCCCTTCCAGAGGCGCCACAGGTCCTTGGGGTATTCGCCCTTGAGCAGCGGGTCCAGCACCCAGCGGTTCTGGAAGGTCTCGAAGAGGGACGCGGCGTCGCGGTCTTCGGCCGTGTCCTTGTCGGCATAGCCCGGCGCGCAGTTGATGACGATGCCGTGCAGCGCCTGCGGTGCGTTGGCGCGCAGGATGGGCAGCGCCAGGCCGTGGCCCAGCAGCAGGTGGTGCATGGCCTGTGCGGCCCAGCGGTGGCTCTTGAGGCCGGGCGCGTGGTGGCCGTCGCCATAGCCGAGGTAGGCGGCGCACCAGGGTTCGTTGTGCGTCGTCCAGGCGGCCACGTCGCCATGGCCGGCGAGCTTGCGGCTCATCAGGTCGGCGTACTCGGCGAAGCGATAGGCGGTGTCGCGGTTCAGCCAGCCGCCACGGTCTTCCAGGTACTGCGGCAGGTCCCAGTGATAGAGCGTGACGAAGGCCTTGATGCCGCGCTGTCCCAGGCCATCCAGCAGGCGCTTGTAGAAATCGATGCCCTTGGCATTGGGCCGGCCGGCCTCGTCCATGACGCGCGGCCAGGCGATGGAGAAGCGGTAGGCATCCACGCCGAGGCGCTTCAGGATGTCCAGGTCTTCATCGAGGCGGTGGTAGTGGTCGCAGGCCACGTCGCCGTTCTCGCCGCGCAGCACCTTGCCCGGCGTGTTGCAGAAGCGGTCCCAGATGGATTCGAGCCGGCCGTCCGCGTGGGCGGCGCCCTCGATCTGGTAGGACGAGGTGCCCGCGCCGAAGATGAAGTCCTGGCGGCGCATGGCCGAGCCGGCCGGCGGGGAGACGAGGTCGGCGAGCGAGGCGGAAGGGGAGGTCTTGTCCATGGCGAGATCGGTAGGTCAGGAAGACGGCGGCAGCGCCTGCAGGGCGTCCCGCCACGGGGTCAGGGCGTGCGACTGGGCCGGCAGGGGCCCGCGCACGCCGCAGATGAAGGACGCGTAGCGGTTGGCCAGCGTCAGCGTGGCGGGCAGGTCGCGCCCGAGGCTCAGGCCGGCCAGCAGCAGCGCCGTGAAGGAGTCGCCCGCACCGACGGTGTCGATGACCTGGGGCTGCGGCTCGCCCGGCCCCTGGGCGAGCTGCGCGCCGGCCGGGCCGTAGAAGCGCCAGCCATCGGCGCCGCAGGTCAGCACCAGCCGCTGCAGCGCGAAGCGGTCCATCAGCGCGGCGACCTGCGCCGCCTCGGCACCGGGCGTGTTGAACCAGTGCGCCAGCCGGGCGAGTTCCTCGTCGTTGACCTTGACCCAGTCGGCCAGCATCAGCGATTCGGCGGCGCAGAGCGCGTTGTCGGTGCCCGGGCGCAGGTTGAGGTCGAGGAAACGCAGTCCGGCGAAGGACTTGGCGAGCGCGCGAACGGCGGCGCGCGACACCGCGTGACGCTGGGCCAGGCTGCCGAAGTAGAGGATGGACGCCTGCGCGGCGGCCAGCGCGGTGCGGGCCGGCTCGACCGCGATGTGATCCCAGGCGGCATCGGCATGGATCTCGAAGCTGTGGCCGCCGCCCGCGCGCTCATGCACGCTGACGCGGCCGGTGGCGCGCGTCGGGTCGCGCTGCAGGCCCTGCTCGCCCAGACCGTAACGGGCGGCGCTGTCGAGCACGAGGCGGGCGTTGGCGTCTTCGGCGCCGATGCGGCTGATGAACAGCGTCGGCGCACCGAGCGTTGCCAGCGAACGCGCCACGTTGAAGGGTGCGCCGCCGGCCACGGGGCCGTCATGGAATTCGTCCACCAGGGCTTCGCCCAGGACGGCAAGGGAACGAGGAGGCATCGGCAGCGGGGAAGCGGGTTAAATATTCTAGGCAACAATAGTTGTTTAGTGAACAATCGGCAACGAGGGCGATCCCGCAGCGCCGGCTTGGATGGGGTGTGCGGCATTCCACGGGTGGCCAAGGGGGCCACAGCAGCGGCGATGCCACAATCGCGCCGTTTCGCAGGGAACTAAACAGCAGCGGGAGTTCGGGCAATGGCCGACAAGCGGGGGGTGACGATTCGGGAGCTGGCACAGGCGGCGGGCGTGTCCATCGGCACGGTGTCGCGCGCCCTCAAGGGCCAGCCCGGTCTGTCCGAGCAGACCCGCAGCCAGGTGCTCGAAGTGGCCCAGCAGCTCGGCTACGACGTCGGCAAGCTGCGCACCGGCAAGCCGCGCCGCATGCTGTTCCTGTACAGCCGCCACCTCGGTTCGCTGGCCATCAACCCGTTCTATTCCTATGTGCTGCACGGCGCCGAGACGGCGTGCCGCGAGGCCGGCGTGCCGCTGAGCATCATGTCGGTGGTGGCGGGCGACGACATCGCCGGCCAGGTTCGCCGCCACGAGGCCGATGCCCTGCTGGGCGCGGGCTATTTCGATCCCGAGGCCATGGAGGCCGTGCGCCGCTGCGAACTGCCGCTGGTGCTCGTGGACCATTTCTACCCCGGCGTGCGCTGCATCAACGACGACAACCAGCTGGGCGCCTGGCTGGCCACGCGCCACCTGCTGGAAGGCGGGGCCCAGCGGGTCGCGGCGATCTTCGGGCCGCCGACGCACTACTCCGTGTCGCTGCGGGCCAAGGGCTTCCGCCGCGCGCTCTTCGAGGCCGGCCGGCTCTTCGATCCCGACTACGAGGTCACGCTGGACCCGGTGATGGACTACCGCGATTCCGGACGCGACGCCATGCGCCGCCTGCTGGAACTGCCTCGGCCGCCCGACGCCGTCTTCGCCTACAACGACTCGACCGCCATGTTCGCGATGGAGCTGTGCCAGGAGCGCGGCCTGCGCGTACCGGACGACATCCGCTTCGTCGGCTATGACGACATCGAGGAGGCCACGCATTGCAAGCCGCCGCTGTCGACCGTGAAGATGGACAAGGAAGCGCTCGGACACCTCGCGGCCCGTTCCCTCATCGAAGGCGATGTGGCGCCCAGCGAAGCGTCTCTGCCGGTGGAACTGGTCGTGCGCGAAAGCTCGGTGCCGCGGCGAGTGCCCGTCGCTGCCGCCGGCAGCGCGGAGCGCAAGCCCAGGCGCCAGGTGGCGACTGCGAAGGGCTGACCGACCGGGGTCAGGTCTCCTGCGGCGGCGGGCGGTGCCCGGCTGCAGGCGTTTCGCGCCAGGGTTTCATCGCCGAGCAACGTGCCGTCGGCCGCCCATCCAGCAGCTTTTCCCTGAGCAGGGCTTCGCAGGAAGTTGACCTGGGCGGCAGGCTTCGGCATCGCCGTTGTCGGCCTCAGACGCAGGCTGCTGTTTCGGCTCCCGGGCCGGCCCTAACGTGGCGTCTCCCGCGGATCGGATGGCCTGAGCTGCCGTCTGACGAAGCACTCAACCACCCCGGAGCCTGCCCATGCGAACCTATTTCACCGACAGCCCTGAAGCGGCGGCCCGCATCGTTGCGCTGGTGCTGGTGGCCGATGGCCATGTCTGCCGCAGCGAGATCGATGCGCTCAACCACCTGAACATCGAGCGCGAACTCGGCCTGCCGGCGGGCGGCTTTGCACAGCAGATCCAGACCCTGTGCGAGGACCTGCTGGCCGGCGCCGGTGCCAGCGGCTCCATCGTCAGCGGCGTCGACGAACTGACGCTTGCGGCCTTCATGGCCGAGGTGCAGCAGCCGGAACTGCAGCGCACGGTGATGAAGCTGGCCCGCGCTGCGGCGAATGCCGACCTTCACCTCGCTGACGGCGAGTTCGTCGTGCTGAACGCCGCGCGTCAGCACTGGGGCTTCATGGCCTGATCCCCTGACTGCCTCCCTGCTTCCCTGCCGCAGCGCCGCAGCCTCCGCGTGGCGTCATGCCCAAACGCCGCCGGCCCGTCTCCCTTGACCGACACCACCATGGAAACCTCGACCCTTCTGTTGCTCCTCCTGTCTGCCACCCTGGCCGTGGTCAGCTGCTACGCCTGGCGCATCGGCAATGAGCGGCGCGACGTTGCGCTGCTGGGCAGCATCAGCGCGCTGTGCGGCTCCGGCGCCCTCATCTCTGCCACCTTCTGAGCGCGTCGACATGGACACACTGATCCCCTTCTTCCTCGCCAACTTCATGGGCAAGCCGGCCTGGGTCTGGCTGCTCTTCGTCGGCATCGTCGTGGCGCTGCTGGCCTTCGACCTCGGCGTGCTTCACAAGGACGATCACGAGATCGGCGTGCGCGAAAGCCTGCTGCTGTCGGCCGGCTACATCAGCGTGGCGATGCTGTTCGGTGCCTGGGTGTGGTGGTACCTCGGCGCGCAGAGCGGCATGGACTACTACACCGGCTTCATGATCGAGAAGTCGCTGTCGATGGACAACGTCTTCGTCATCGCGCTCATCTTCAGCTTCTTCGCCATTCCGCGTCAGTACCAGCACCGCGTGCTGTTCTGGGGCATCCTGGGCGTCATCGTGCTGCGTGCGCTGATGATCGGCCTGGGCGCCACGCTCGTGAGCCAGTTCAGCTGGCTGCTCTACCTCTTCGGCGCCTTCCTGGTGTTCACGGGCATCAAGATGTGGATCATTGCCGACCACACGCCGGACATCGCCACCAACCCGGTGCTGAAGTTCCTGCGCCGCCGCATGCGGGTGACGGAGGGCCTGCGCGGCAATGCCTTCTGGGTGCGCGAGACCGACCCGGCCACCGGCAAGGTGGAGCGCTTTGCGACGCCGCTGTTCCTGGCGCTGATGCTGGTGGAGATCGTCGACCTGGTGTTCGCGGTGGACTCGGTGCCGGCCATCTTCGCCATCACGACGGACCCTTTCATCGTCTACACCAGCAACATCTTCGCCATCCTGGGCCTGCGGGCGCTGTACTTCGCGCTGGCCGCGATGATCCACCGCTTCAAGTACCTGAAGTACGCGCTGGCCCTGGTGCTGGTGTTCATCGGCAGCAAGATCTTCCTGGTCGGCATCATCGGCAAGATTCCGGCGGCGGTCTCGTTGTCGGTCACCTTCGGCCTGATCGCCGGTGGCGTGGCGGTGTCGCTGTGGAAGACGCGTGGCAAGCTGCCTGCCACGGCGGCGTGAGCTGGCGTCATTGCCGGCGGGCGGACGGCCGGGAGGCCACCCGCCCCAGTTCTTCCCCTAGGTAGTTGCACCGCCTTTCGTTCGGGCGAATGACAAACGAAAATCTCTCTGTTTACTAAAACGTGCCGCTTGAGCGGCCGAGGAGACAGAGAACGTGATTGCCGACAGTGATGGGGCCGCCGTGCCTGTGACGCTCCGCCCGGGCGCCCCTGCAGCGTCGAACACGACGTCCGCCGCGGACCGCGTACCCACCTCCCAGAAGATCGGTTTCGGCCTCGGCTCCTTCCACGACATGTGGGGCCACTGGCTCTACCAATCCCTGGTATTCCACGTCTTCAACATCGGCCTGGGTGTGGCGCCGCAGCTGATCTCGATGGCCATGGGCATCAAGATCTTTGCGGACGCGGTGTCCGACGCGATGTTCGGCTGGATCTCCGACAACACCCGCAGCCGCTGGGGCCGCCGGCGCCCCTTCATCCTGGTCGGCGGCATCCTGACGGGCATCGGCCTGCCGCTGCTGTTCGCCGTCGGCCGGGGCTGGAGCGATACCGAGTACTTCATCTTCCTGCTCGTCTCGACCTGCCTTTACGCGCCGGTCATGAGCTGCTTCGCGATGCCCTGGAACAGCCTGGGCGCCGAACTCACACCGGGCTATCACGAGCGCACGCGCGTGATGTCCATCAAGAACGCGATCCAGAAGATTCCCGAGCTCGGCATGTTCGTCGCCGCGCAGTTCACGACGCTCTACTTCTTCCACGACGCCAGCGGCAAGCCCGACATCCTGCTGGG
>SEEY01000570.1 GCA_004211235.1 Rubrivivax sp. | reverse complement strand
ATGACAACCTCCTGCCAGGCAGCGACGGAACCGGTGCCGGACAGCGTCTGCGGCCAGGTGGATTGCTGGGCGATGACGCGCTTGACGGTCAGCGCCGCCTTCGGCGCAGCGCTGGCGGCCGGCGCCTGCGCCTCCGCAGGGCCGGACATCGCGGCGACGAAGGCCGCAGCGAGTGCGATCGTCAGGACGGTGAGGAGGGGAAGTTGGAACTTGGAGATCTTCATGGCGTTCAACGCGCAGCGGCGGTGTTCGTGTTCGTGAGGGTGTCGGCCTGCCATCCGCCGCCGAGGCTGCGGTACAGGCGTATCCAGGCGAGCGACTGTTCGGCGCGGACGCTGAGCACCGCGTCGTAGGCGGCCAGTGCATTGCGGAACGTGGTGTTGCGCTGCGGGCCGCTCTGCAGGCCGGCCGTCGCCTGGGCGCCAGTGCGCCGGGCGATGCCCTCCCATTCGCGGCGCACGGCCTCGACCTCGGTGAAACGCTCACCGCTGGCGGTGACGCGCTGCAACGCCTCCTCCACCTCCGCAACGGCCGTCTGCCACTGCGCCTGCAGCGCCGCAGCGGCCTCGTCGGCGGCGGCCTCGGCGCCCGCCGAGCGAGCCTTGCGCAGCCCGCCATCGAACAGCGGCAGGCTGAGGGACGGCCCGAAGGCCCACAGCGTCGCGTTGCTGCTGGCGCCGCCAACGCGCAGCCGCGTCTCGCCGGCCAGTGCAGCCAGGCTCAGCTGCGGCCAGCGCTGCGCGTCGATGCTGCGCTGCTGATAGGTGGCGGCGATCCAGCGCTGGTGGGCGGCGGCGAGGTCGGGGCGTTGTGCCAGCAATTGGGCAGGCAGGGCGGCCACGTCGAAAACGGGCGCCTGCGGCTGCGTGCGGCGCAGCTCGAAGCCCTGGCCCGCGACGGCGGGCGGCGCCAGCTCGGCGGCCAGCACCTCGCCGCGTTCGCCGCACAGCAGCGCCAGGCTCTGCAGCGCGATCTGCGCTTCGGCGCGCCACTGGCTGCGGTTGGCCGAGGCGATCGCGCGCTCGGTGTTGAGCAGTGCCGCGTCACTGGCGTTGACCAGCCCGGCCGCCTGCTGCTGGCGGCCCCAGGCGGCGATCTGCTCGGCGAAGCGAAGGTCCAGCTCGGCGGACTCCTCGCGCGCCTGCGCCAGCCGCAGCTGCACGTAGGCCTGTGCCACGTCCGCGGCGAGGCTGACGCGCGCGGCGTGCCAGTCCGCCGTGGCGGCGCCAGCCTGCGCGGCCTCGGCGGCGGCGGCGGCGCGCTGGCTGCCGAACAGGTCGATCTCCCAGCTCGCGTTGAATGTGGCGCTGGCCTGCGTGCTGTTGCCCGGCACGGCGCTCAGGTTGCGCCCTCGCTGGGCCTGGGCATTGGCTGTCAGCTCCGGCAGCAGCGCCGCGCGCGCCTGGGCGGCGCCGGCCTCGGCCTGGCGGCGACGGGCGGCGGCCTGTGCCAGCGTCGGGCTCTGTGCTTCGGCGCGCTCGACGAGGCGGGCGAGCTGCGGGTCGTCAAAGGCCTGCCACCACGCACTCAGGGCGGCGGTGCTGCCGCCGTGCGGCAGCGGCGAGCGCCAGGCGGCGGGAATGGCGGTTGACGTGGGCGGCTCGGCGGGCGGGGGCGTCGTGCAGGCGGCCAGCAGCGCCAGGAGCGGTGGGAGCAGGAGATGTCTTGTCATAGGGCGGCGTGGCGTTGGCGTTCGAACTCGACCAGCGCGCAGCCCCAGTCGGCAAGGCGGTGGCAGGTCTGCTCCAGCAGCGGGTCGTCGGCCAGCAGTTCGGGGTGAAAGGCATCCAGCATCGGCCGGGTCATCGTGTAGTCGTGCGCCATGGCCTGCAATCCCATCGCGAGCTGGTGGATGGCCGCGGTCGGCTCGGCCATGCCCGCGTGCCGCGCCAGCAGCCGGGCGAAGCGGTCGAAGAGCGGGCCGACGTCGCGTGCCACCGTGTCCATGAAGATGGCGCTGGGCGCCTGCATCTCGCGGAAGAACAGCTGGGCGCTGCAGGCACCGTCGTCGAACATGAAGGGCTGGATGAAGCGGCGGATGGCCTCGTGCAGGCTCAGACCGGGGTCATCGAAGCCTTGCAACTGCTGCTGCAATTCCGTGACCGGCAGCCGCAGCACTTCCCGGTAGAGGCCGTCCTTATCACCGAAGTGGTAGTGGATCGCGCCGGGGTTGACGCCTGCTGCGGCGCAGATTTCGCGTGTGGTGACGGCGTCGAAGCCGCGCTCGCCGAACAGGCGCATGGCTCCGTCCAGGAGACGGTCACGGGCGGACGCGGCGTCGGGTTTGGCAGGCTTCGTAGGGGGCATGGCGGCGGACTGTAGCAGCCAATCAAGCGCTTGCTTGGTCTCGTTTTGTTTCGTTTTATTCGCCGTGAGCGTGACCGTGGGAGCGGGGGTTGCCTGTGGTGGAAGCGGCATTCGCCGTCCACTCACTTGGAGAGTCATCATGAGCAGAAGATTGAGCCCCCTGTCCGCTGCTGTTGCCGTGGCGACCGCCAGCGTCATCGTCGCCGTCGGCGGTTGCGCCGTCGGCACCACGTCAACGGATGAGCATGGCAACGTCGGCCTGTCGCGCGAATCCATCCAGAACTCGCAGGCACCCGCGCAGGGGTCGAATTCCGAGAGCGACATGTCCAGCGCGTCGAGCACGTCGAGCAATTCGGGCATGGCCAACGCGTCCGGCACCTCCGGCATGCCCAGCACCACGGTGGACCTGCCCTCAGCGCCTGTGGCTCAGGCCGATACCGCGCCGATGTCTGCGCCGGCGCCCATGGCCAACGACACCGCAGCGATCCCGCCGGCAGACGCGTCGACACCGATCGCCGCGGCGTATCCCAGCAACACCGGCGCTGCGACCAACGGCGGCGTGTCCGGCTCGTCGAACAACGGCATGTCCGGCTCGACCTCCGGCAGCATGTCGAACTCGACGAGCAGCGGGATGTCGAGCTCGACGGGCAACGACACGTCCAGCACCGGCTACAGCGCCGGCAGCGACACCACCCTGGCGCCCCGGGCCGACAGGAACTGAGCTGATGCGGTTCAGGCGGCCGTGTCGAAGGCCCGCGTGAGCGCCGCCGCGGGCCGCAGCGAGCCGACATCGGTGCCGCGCCAGTTGCGCAGCGTCAGGTGGCTGTAGCCGCGCAGCAGGTCGC